>JANLRI010000667.1:0-1782 GCA_031361565.1 Betaproteobacteria bacterium
ATTTTCTTGGTCTCGGCGTCCCGCCCACGACGCCTAGCCTCGGCGAAATGCTCGCCCAGGGAAAAGCAAATCTTGACGCGTGGTGGATTTCCTTGACAACCTTTGGCGTCTTGGTTTTTTCATTAATGCTCTTGATCTTTATCGGTGAAGCTCTGCGCGATGCGCTTGACACGCGAAAGGGCTGATCAGTTGTTATCCATAAAGAACTTAAAAGTTTCTTTTGGCGTGCCTGGCTCAGGTTTCGTGCCAAAAGAAGTTGTACACGGACTTTCGTTCGATCTCTTACCCGGACAAAAACTAGCCGTGGTGGGAGAGTCGGGGTCCGGGAAAACAGTCAGCGCCCAAGCCATTCTCAGGCTGGGGATGGATGCGCAGTACCAAGGCGCGATTCAATACGGGAACGAAGATCTTTTGGCGGTGAAAGAGAGCCGAATCCGGCAGATTCGCGGTAAAGAAATTGCGATGATCTTTCAGGAGCCAATGAGTGCCTTGAACCCTTTGTATTCGGTGGGCTCTCAGGTCTGCGAAGTCTTGGAACTTCATGAAGGATTGACGCGCTCGCAGGCGCGCAATAAAGGCATTGAGCTTTTCGCGCAAACTCGAATCCCGGAACCGGAGCGTCGCTTTGATAGCCTACCTCATCAACTATCCGGTGGGCAACGTCAGCGTGCCATGATTGCCATGGCGCTTGCCTGTAGCCCCAAGATTCTCATTGCCGACGAGCCCACGACCGCACTCGATGTGACGGTACAAAAGCAAATTATCACCCTGCTTGACGACTTGCAGCGCCAGGTCGGGCTCTCGGTCTTGCTGATTACACACGACCTTCCCTTGGTACGCGCGTTCGCCGACTATGTTGTCGTGATGGAGAACGGCTATCTCGTGGAACAAGGTCCGACTCAAGCTGTCTTCGAAAAGCCGCAACAGGCGTACACCCAAAAACTGATCGCAAGTCGTCCACGCCGACTGATCCCCGATGCCGAACTGGCCAGCACCGAAGCGCCGCTGATGCAGGGCAAAGAGGTCGGTTGCCGCTTTTTCTTTAAAACAGGCTGGTTTTCAAAGAAAGCTTTCGATGCGGTGAAAGCGGCCAATATCAGCATTCCTCCGGGTAAGACCTTGGGTATTGTTGGTGAGTCGGGGTCTGGAAAAACGACGCTCGGACTGACTCTTTTGCGGCTAGCGCGGGGTGAGATGCTTGGCGAGGTCTATTTTGAAGGTACGCGCATCGACAAAATGAATGAATCGGCACTGCGGCCCCTGAGAAAAAATCTTCAGGTGGTCTTCCAGGACCCGTTTAATTCTCTGTCTCCACGGATGACCGTTGAGCAAATTGTAGGCGAAGGACTGACGATTCATCAACCCAACCTTTCTTCCGTACAGCGACGAGTCGAAATTTTGCGCGTGCTCGAGGAGGTGGGTTTACACGAGGATGCACTGAATGGTTATCCGCATGAGTTTTCAGGCGGGCAGCGCCAGCGAATTTCTATTGCGCGCGCGGTCATCGTTAGGCCCAAACTCATTTTGTTGGATGAGCCAACCTCTGCTTTGGACGTTTCCGTGCAAACCCAAGTGCTCGCACTTCTGCGAGACCTGCAAGTGCGCTACGGACTAAGCTTTTTGTTCATCACTCACGATCTAACCGTGATTCGAGCCGTGGCGCATGAGATGCTGGTGATGAAGGACGGATCAATCGTCGAGCAGGGGCCAACCCTTAGTGTATTTGATCAGCCCAAGCATCCGTACACACAAGAGCTACTGGCAGCGTCCTTGGATTGATAC
>JANLRI010000676.1:0-3139 GCA_031361565.1 Betaproteobacteria bacterium
GGTAACAGGCCACTAGGCTTGGGGTTGATTTCGCTTGGCGCTTACATCCTGCGACAGGCGAGAAATGAATTGCTCAATCGGCATTTCACCCAGATTGAGGCCGCCCCGAGCGCGAACCGCAACCGCTTGCTGCTCCTTCTCTTTGTCGCCCACGACAAGGATATATGGAACTTTCTGCAAGCTAAACTCTCTGATTTTATAGTTAATCTTCTCGTTGCGCAAATCTGATTGAACCCGAAAGCCTTGTTTTTTCAGGATTTCCACCACAAATTTCGCATAATCCGACTGCGCCTCGCTGATATTCATCACTACCACCTGCAATGGCGAGAGCCACATGGGTAGCGCTCCAGCATAATTTTCGATCAAAATGCCAATAAACCGCTCCAACGAGCCGACAATCGCCCGGTGCAGCATGATCGGACGTCGGCGGCTATTGTCGTCCGCGACATACTCGGCACCCAAACGCTCTGGCATATTGGGGTCGACCTGCATCGTACCGCACTGCCACTGCCGACCGATCGCGTCTTTGAGGGTGTATTCAATCTTCGGGCCATAAAACGCCCCATCGCCCTCAGAGATTTCAAACTCACAATTGGAAGCTTTTAAAGCATCCATCAGGGCTTTTTCCGAACGATCCCAAGACTCATCGCTTCCAATCCGATTCGCAGGTCGAGTGGCCACCTTATAAATGATCTTTTCGAAGCCGAAATCGGCGTAAACTTTCTGGAGCAGTTGGGTAAACGCCGCACATTCCGCCTGAATTTGCGCTTCGGTACAAAAAATATGACCATCGTCCTGGGTAAACCCACGCACTCGCATAATCCCGTGTAAGGCGCCGCTTGGCTCATTGCGGTGGCACTGACCAAACTCGCCATAGCGCAGTGGCAAATCGCGGTAAGAGTGCAGGCCATGCTTGTAAATCAGCACATGACCAGGACAGTTCATCGGCTTGAGTGCGTAATCGCGGTTTTCACTCTCGGTTGTGAACATGCCGTCGCGATAGTTTTCCCAATGGCCCGTGCGCTCCCAGAGACTTCTATCCAGAATTTGCGGGCCTTTGACTTCTTGGTAACCGTTGTCTCGATACACCGCACGCAGGTATTTCTCGACCTCTTGCCAAAGTGTCCAGCCTTTCGGATGCCAAAAAACGAGACCAGGTGCCTCGTCCTGCATGTGAAAAAGGTCGAGTTCACGACCGAGACGGCGATGATCACGTTTCTCCGCTTCCTCAAGCATCGTTAAATACTCTTCCTGGTCCTCCTTCTTAGTCCAGGCCGTCCCATAAATTCGCTGCAACATCTCGTTCTTAGAGTCGCCGCGCCAGTAGGCGCCCGCCACTTTCATCAGCTTAAACACTTTCAGCTTGCCAGTAGAGGGAACATGGGGGCCACGGCACAGATCTATGAAGCTGCCTTCCTTGTATAGCGATATCTTCTGGTCCGCCGGAATTGCAGAAATAATCTCGGCCTTGTAAGTTTCACCTTGATCCAGGAAGAATTTCACTGCGTCATCGCGATCCCATACTTCGCGTTCAACCTTTTCGTCCTTTCTGGCAAGCTCAAGCATCTTGGCTTCAAGCGCCGCCAAATCTTCAGGCGTGAAGGGACGCTTATATGAGAAGTCGTAGAAAAATCCGTTTTCAATCACCGGACCAATCGTGACCTGAGCATCCGGAAATAGAGTTTTGACGGCGTAGGCAAGCAAATGCGCGGTGGAATGTCGAATAACTTCCAGGCTTTCGCTGTCTTTCTCCGTAATGATTGCAAGTGAGGCATTCTTTTCGATCAGGTAGGACGTATCCACCAATACGCCATCCACCTTACCCGCTAAAGCAGCCTTCCCCAGGCTCGTACTGATCGAGCTTGCAATGGCAGCCACGGTAAGCGCTTGGGGAAATTCGCGGACGGAACCGTCAGGCAGGGTAATCTGGAGCATGGCCAACTAATCAAATCAAATGGGAAAGCTTTCGATTTTACCTTTCTCCAGAATAAACATCGTCTCCGGCTATCTCAGCGCTACATTTTAACTTTTTGTAAATGAATTTTTTCGAAAATTGACGAACTCAGAATGCGGTCATACCTAGCGCCACGCTCAAAAATAATTCGGAAGCTATTCGAAGACCAATTGGGGTACTGTTCCGAAACCAATTAACGGCTAAGAGGCTGGGAGCCAGCGCTCTTTAACGTTAAGCTCGGAGAACAAATTTTTGCGAAGAATCGAGTGAGTGATCCCGATTTTGAAACTGGTAGGCGCGATTGGATTCGAACCAACGACCCCCACCATGTCAAGGTGGTGCTCTAACCAACTGAGCTACGCGCCTGTCGTTTGGACAAGCTGCGCATTATATCGGAATCCGGTCGAATCGCCCAACCGCCGGTCTACTGAAATTTGAACCCCACCGAAAAGCTGAACATCAGCGGATCAATTTTCAAGCCGGGCAACCCTGGTGCGGCGCCCGCACTCAGGGTGCTTCCCGAAGAGCGAATGAAGGACTTCATGACCGAGCCTTCCATGTACCAACTCCGAGACAAGGCATAGCTTGCACCGACTTCGAGGGCTACGCCCAAGCCGTTTACGCTACGGCTATTTTGTCCTCGCTCGAGGGACGAAGGATCACCGTGAAGCGCACTGGCAATGCCAAATGATTGGTCAGCGTTCGTGAGGTTGTACGCGAGGCCTGCTCCAAGACGCGGCCGAAAGCTATTCTGATCGTCCCCAAAACGGTATTGACCCATTACTGTTTGGCCCGCCAGTGAATAACTCTGCACTCGCGGAGGTGAGCCGAGCGCGCCAGCGCTTAAGGTGGAGTTGCCCCGGAAATAACTCTCGATTGAAAGCTTTTCAGACACCGATAAGGAAATACCAGAAAATACACCCGGAGTATTCGCATCTCCACTTCGATTTTGAGCTTGAACTAACAAAGGGGTGCTGACCGAGCCTCGATCTGAACCGAGTGACAAGCCCTGCTGAGCGCGAGCAGTTGTTAGAACGGTACTCAGACCGATCAAAACTACGCTGGTCGAAAGGCGAACAATCAATGTTCCTCTGGAATTTGTCATGCTCATTTCGCCTCCTTTGCAATTACTCGACTCACCGTGAAACGATAGCACTAAGCCCACCATTTGGGAATGGTAATTCG
>JANLRI010000007.1:0-9407 GCA_031361565.1 Betaproteobacteria bacterium
TGTAAATTTCAGTGATTCAAATCGTTCCACTGGTCGGAACGACCTAGACCGCTAATAACGGCGCCCGGCTGAGCCAGAGTCTTGCGCTGTTTGAAGCTAAGAATTTTTGTCGGCGAATCCAGACAACTTGGAAGCTCCAAAGCCGTGATTCCACTGATTTCTTTGAAATTTTTTAGTGGCACGGAAGTTGCTAAACCTAGGTTTCCTATTCACTCATAAAGGTTGAAAATGAAAACTCTAGTCGTCGCAATCGCACTTTCATGCTCTGGATTTGCAGCACAGGCTGCTCTCACTCATAACGCACTTACTACGAACGCACTTACTACGAACGCACTTACTGCGAACGCAATTACTGCAAACGCGCTTATCTCCAACGCTCTTGTCGCTACCCCAGCGAAGCCAGAGTCTTTAAAAAGTAACCCACTCACCGCACTTTCAAAGGCGGCGCTGACCATCGAATAAGGCGCGACCAACCCCTGGACTAGGTCTTCAAAAGAGAAATTCTTTTAGACTTGGTTTGGTGCGGACGTCATTGATTTCCTCACACTACATTGAAGACGACCTGACCACTGAACCGAAAGGAAATGGTGATGATGAAAACAAGACCTAACGGAGCATGGCTCAGAAGTCTGTGGTGCGCCATGCTAAGCCTTGCGTTTGCTATCTTGGGCTGCGCAGCCACCGACCCAGAGCTAAGGTCAGCAATCGAAGAAGGTCAAAACAACCCGACCTCCGCGCGAGCTAAGTTACGACCCTTTGCGTTACAAGCCAACCCCAAAGCCATTGCAGCCCTGTGCGAAGCTTACGGACGAAGCATCGACTCGCAGGTTCGCAACAAGGAGCGAGAAGAGGCTTTTGGCTGGTGCACGCAAGCCGCGAGCTCTGGCCATTTGGAATCCCAATACCACCTCGGCATGTTCTATCAGCAGGGTACAGGAGTCATCGAGGACAAATCACTTGCGCTTCGCTGGTTCACGGTGGCCGCAGAGCGCGGTCACGCTAGAGCCGAAGACAGTCGACGCGCAATGCTCGGCCTACCAGCCATTTGCAAAAACTGGATCACCAATTGCAGGATGTTTTAGCTTTGCGAGTGCAGAACATTCTCACCAAATTTGAAGGCGAGACTCATGAAATTTTCTAAATGGCGCAACCGCCGCGTGCTTGCTCTTGCTTTGATGCTCGCCTTGACCGGCCTGTGTAACTCGACAGAGGTGAGCGGGCGACTTAAACTTAAAAATATGGCAATGGCGCAAACGGAGCACGGCCGGGAATTGCTCAAATATCTAGTGAGCTGCGCACTGCAATCCAATGTATCAGTAAGCTTCGATGCTGCTGGCCAATCGTTCGAATATCCGGGCAGTCTCGGCTTGGTGCCGCAATGGTCTCGCCGCGCGCTGACCTTAGAAGAGGAGCAGATCATCTCCGCCTGCATTCTGGCTCGCACCAATTACTTTGGTAAAACGGTGAAACTGTCAATGCGCAACGAATCACTGCCAGCGCTCCGACCGGATGAGTCCGAGCTGCGTGACTTTCCATTCTTCGAAGCGTCTTTCTTCGGCAATATTTTTAAGGCCGAGCCTGAGCGCTTCGTCTGTATTGGTGAGGCCAAGGCGGAGCGAGAAAAGCGCTTGGAGGCGCTTCTGAGAGTGTGCAGTTTGGGGCCCGCAAATAGTCCTTCTTTAAGTAGCCCACACGCAGAGCCTGGAAAAAGCCGCTGTGGCCTTACGATTGTAGGCTACTGTTCGAGCAAGCCTTTTCTTCAGAACGGACAAGACTACTCTCGCTCAGCGCTTCGAATTTATTTACCGGGAGACTAGCGAGCTTAAGGCCAAGGCGCCACTTCTTATCTAAAGTCGATCAAGCAATTCAGTTTTAAATGGGTTTGGCCCGACCAGCGCTATACCCTTCGCCGGAACTGCCGTAGGCTCTTACCTGCGCCGCAAAAGAGCGGTAAGCGTGCCGAGTGACTTCTGCGCAGCCCAAGATGCTGTCAACCTTGGCCAAGGGTTGGGTGCTCGTATGCGGCGTCTTCGCTTTGGTGTGTTCAACCAATTGACGGGTTTGAGGGTTGTCGGGTCCCACGTACATTTGCCGCAATGTTTTAGCAGTCATCAGCCTACCACTCGATAAATGACATTCCAGCCCGACTAACGGTCAAGAGTCCACACGCTTGCTACGATTGTTCATGGCATATGGGAACCTTCAATGAATTCAATCGAGGGACCTTCCATGGCATTCCGAAAAAACAACGCTCAAGCAAGCAAACTTTCCGCACTTTCGAATGAACTCAAACTACCGGTCCGTGAGCTCATGTTGACTGATGAGCATCTCGAAAAGGTTTATCCGGTGTTCTATGAAGGCTTGCCGAAGCTGGCGCGTGTGTCGATGTCACGTGATAAGTTCAAGTCGTTTTTCGTGAAACAGCGCAGCACCCTTGCGGATCAAATGTTTCCGCAGGCGAGGTCCCTTGCCTAGCTAACTAGGATCCATCGGCCCGACATCGCGCCGAGACAAACGCGATATATTTCGATATTGATTCGACATTTCCTGACCGTAAGTCGTCTTTCTTAGACGGGACTATAGAGCATAACCAGCGCATCTAAAGCGCTGGTGACTCGCTTAAATGTTCAAACCAACTTACTTAGGAAATTCAAATGTTCAACATCAAACTCACTCACATCGCCCTCGCCTTCGTTGCCGCTTCGGCGATTGGCTCAGCCCAGGCTCAAAGCAACTGGGAATCATTAGTCCCACAGGTTTCGGCACACACTCAAGAGGCCGGAAAAACCCGGGCGCAAGTTAAAGCCGAACTCGCTGACGCGGCCCGTGCAGGTTTGCTCCCAACCAACTCGTACTTCAACCCTAAGGAAATCGCCGCACCTAGCGTGCTGTCTCGCGACCAGGTGAAAAAAGAGTTGATGGCTAGCCAAATCATGAATCGTGGTCGCAACCTAAACTATTACATCTAAACGGTTTCTGCCCTACGCTCTAATCTTTCGAACCCGGGCGTGCGATGACAAGCTATTTGTACCAACGACATTCCCTGGGCGTGCGCATCATGCACTGGATCAATGTCGTCTCGCTCACCGTCTTGATCATGAGCGGTCTGATGATTTTCAATGCGCACCCCTCGCTAGATTGGGGTAAATCCTCCTACACTGGGAAGCCTTCAATCTTGGTGATTGAAGCCAAAGACCAAGGTGGCGGCGAGCTCAAAGGGATCACCAAGGTTTTTGATCATGAGTTCGACACCACCGGCTTGCTAGGCGCGTCCAAAGCTGCGCGCGGCACGCTCGTCGAAATGGCCTTCCCGCAGTGGGCCACCATTCCCAGTGGATACTCGCTTGCCGAGGGGCGAGCCTGGCATTTCTTTTTTGCTTGGCTACTCGTGATCAATGGTCTGTTCTATGTGGGATACGGGATCAAGAGTGGACACCTGCGCAGCAAGTTGTTTCCCAATCGCGCGGACTGGCGTGGGTTGGGTCGATCGATTGTTGACCATGTCAAGTTTAGGCACCCTCAGGGTGAAGACGCCAAGCGCTACAACATCCTTCAAAAACTGGCCTACTTGGGCGTGATCTTTGTACTTTTACCGCTCATCATTCTCGCTGGCTGGGCGATGTCACCCTGGCTGAACTCTTTGTTTCCGGGCTGGGTCGACGTGTTTGGAGGGCGTCAAGCAGCACGAACAATCCATTTCATTGTCGCTTGGATACTGGTCGCCTTTGTGCTGATCCATGTCTTTGAGGTCATCGTCAGCGGTCTTTGGAACCACCTTCGCTCAATGATTACGGGCCGGTATCGCATCAACCTCCCCCAAACAGCCGCTAGCCAAAACGTCACTGGAGAACCTCATGAATAAACCGACTTCTAAGGTGGGCTCGACGTCCCGAAGGGCCTGGATGCAGCGTGCACTTGCTGGTGCCAGTGGTCTCGTCCTAGCGGGTTGTGATCGCCTGAACGAATCCACCTGGTTTCCGAAGGTATTGGAAGCGGGTGAAACGCTGAGCCAAGGTGTTCACAAGCTGGTGGGCGGCCGCCGTAGCATGGTGCAAGAATTTACGACTGCTGATTTGTCACCCAGCTTTCGTGGCAATGGCAATACCGATCCAAAGAGCCCCGAGTACCGAGCGATGTCCCTGAGCGGCTTCGCAACCTGGAAGCTTGAAGTCGGGGGCCTGGTCGAACAGGCCAACGCGTTCACGCTCGCCCAGTTGAAGGCCATGCCCGCACGCACCCAAATTACCCGTCATGACTGCGTTGAAGGTTGGAGCGCGATTGGCCAATGGACGGGCGTGGCCCTGGCGAGCTTACTCGCCATCGTCAAGCCAACGCCAGAGGCTAAGTACATCGTGTTTCGCTGCGCCGACGGATTCAAGGGCGCGGCAGACGAGGACGACAGCCCCTACTACGAGAGCATCGACATGGATGACGCTTATCATCCTCAAACCGTTCTAGCCTATCAACTCAATGGCAAGCCGTTACCGATTGCCAATGGCGCACCGCTGCGGCTGAGAGTCGAGCGCCAGCTTGGCTATAAGCACGCCAAGTACCTGACTAAAATTGAATTGGTATCGAGCTTTGCCGACATTGAAGGCGGCAAAGGTGGCTACTGGGAAGATCGTGGTTATCAGTGGTACGCGGGGATCTAGCGTTGGCGTCAGCCTCCTTCGCGGTCGAGTTGCTATGCTGCCCCTTGTTCCTTTAGCTTTATTTTTGCTTGAATGGCTTCTCTGCTTTTTCTTTGGCATGCAGCTCTTTGGGGACACGGCCATGCATCGTCTGGGCGAGTTGACCGTCTGCGTAATGCTTTGGATGGGCTGGGTGAGACTGGCTTCGGTGGCTTTTAGTTTTGCGATGGCCTCACGATTGAATTCGCCACCAACCCGGCAAAGGGTCTTGCCACGGCTAAAAACGATTGCTTTCGAGACAGGGGCTGCTTTTATCGCTTTCTCGTTTCTAATTCCTTTGAAGTGGCTCTTTGCGCCACGCCTCAAGCAAACGCCGCCACCTGGCGCAACCATCATTTTGCTCGTGCATGGCCTGATCAGCAATTCGGGAATTTGGTGGCTGTTTGCGCGCCGTATGCGTAGACTCCATCAAGCCCTCATCGATAGCGTTGATCTCGGCCCACCGTTTCAGTCCATTGATCTGGCGGCTGATACCTTGGACCGCAAGCTACGCGAGCTTGAGGCCTTGAAGCCCTCGAGAATTATTTTGATCGGACACAGCATGGGTGGCCTCGTAGCCCGTGCATGTTTGCAAAAACACCCGTGCGCTCTGGTAGAGCAGATGTTCACCATAGGCACGCCACATCGCGGCAGCTTGTCGGCACTAGTGCTGCCATTGACCAATCTCATTCAAATGCGTCCAAGTAGCGATTGGCTCAAACACCTGGCCGGTGTTGAAGCAGTTTACGCAGGTCGCCCCGTACCGACGACTTCCATCTACAGTCGGCATGACAACCTTGTGGTTCCGTTTGAGAATGGCGTCTTGGAAGGCTCGGTGGCCGTTGAATCGGCTGGCGTCGGCCATTTGAGTCTTTTATTTGATGCGAAGATTTGTCGGGATCTCGCTCACCGTATTGGATAGGTCGATATGCGCTTTCCGATTCGGCACACTGGTCGGGCGTATTCCAGGCTCGACTGACTCGTTCACCCAACTTACTCCCCTGCCGAGCTTTCAACCCGCTGATCATGCGCAGCAAACTGCGCAAAGGCGACACCGGCCAAGGCTAACATCGCCCCACGAATCTTAATTGAGGTAAACACCTCGCCGCCGCTCAGCCAGGAAACGAAGCCCGCGACCGGCGCCATTTGGTAGCTAAGTGGCGCGCTTCGTGCCACTCCACGCACCTGATTCACCCAGCCCCAAACCACCCATCCCAAGAAGGCGGAGATGATCACGCCATAGCCCAAACTCAGCCAGGCACTGATCGGAACTTCACTCCAAGCGCCTTGCCAACCGCCGCCTAAAGTTGCAAGAAGAACAATTGGCGGGCAACTGAGCAAAGTGGTGTAAGCCATGGTGGGCACATTACCTAGCCTCTCAATCAAGGGTCGAATCGATACGGCGTAATAGGCAAAGCATGAGGCGGCCACGAGCAGCAAAAGATCGCCTGCGCTGGCGCTCCAACGCCCGATCAAAAGCTTCTCGGACATAAAGAGCAAGATACCTGCAAACGCCACTAGGACTCCCATCATCGGTGCTCGCGGCAGTTTTTCGCCGACCATGAAGCGCAACAGTAATAGGGTAAAGATCGGCCCGCAGGCAACCATGAGCGAGCTTGAAAACGGTGTCGATAGGTTCATGCCGTGAGTTACCAAACCAACGTGCACCAGATGCCCGATAAAACCAAGCTTAAAGAGTGAGAAGGCATCGGCTCGACTCAGGCTCGGCAAGGCGCGACCGAAGACGATCAGTAACAGGGCGACGGAACATATAGGCATGAGCACACCGTACCGCAGCAAGAGCACGCCATTTGGTGCGATGGAATTGAACATGTACTTTTGCAGCGGAAAATTACAACCCCAAATAACAATCAGGCCGAGTGCCACGAACAAGGAATAAGGCGCGAGTCGAACACCTAGGGAGGGCGCGAGGTCCGTCTTGGCGAGGGTCGACAAAGGCGGCGAAGTTGCGGGGAGTGACATCTCAAAGTTATAGCACCAAAGTTTTACAAGCGCGCGACGAGTGTCATTAGGGCGTTTCGAAAGTGACGCTCAGTACCGCGAAAAGTATTCTCGGCATTGAAACTGCACTGGATCTTCGGCTGCCTTGAAGCGAGTCCATTCGCTATTCGCGATTTGACAATAGTACTCAATAAAGTCGCGTCCAAATGCCTTCCCAAAGGCTTCGTTGGTCTGCAGAGCTTGAGAGGCCTCCTCCAAAGTATTCGGGAGGGTATCCATGGCGCTCACAGAGGATGTGGCCGAAGGTGGTGGTGCAACTAACTTTCGATTGACACCGTCCAGGCCCGCGTAAACCTGACTGGCCATATAGAGGTAGGGGTTCGCCATCGGCTCGCCAAGCCGGTTCTCAATACGCGTCGCAGAATCTCCCGGCCCACCGATGACCCGTAGCATGGCAGCACGGCTGTCATAACCCCATGAGGCGGTTTGTGGCGCGAGAGCGTTTGGTCTGAAGCGCTTATAGCCGTTGATGGTCGGAACGGCCATTGCCGTCATGGCCTTGGCATTGGCTAGGAGTCCGGCTAAATACTGCCCGCCCACTTCAGAGAGATAAGCCTGTGAGGATCCGCTGTTCACTGCTAATAGGTTTTTCTCAGGAGGCACAAATAAATTCGCCCCGTCGCCGTCCACGAGCGACTGATGCAAATGCCAACCGCTAGACATGATGTTCGGGAACGGCGGTCGACAGACAAAGCTTGCGTAGTAGCCTTCGCGACGCAAGGCTTGACGTACTAAGTTTCGAAACAGCACCATGTTGTCGGCGGCCACAAGGGCGTCACTCGCATCAAACACAACTTCCAGTTGGCTCGGCCCAAATTCAATTTCTAGCGATTGCAAGGGCAGGCCCAAGCTCAACACGGTGCGCTCGATGATCGCCATGGGGATCTCGCACATCGTCATGTAGTCATCGCCAATCAGGCGATAGCCGGGATGCAGCATCTCCAGCTCGGGAGCCGGCCCCGGCCATGCCGCCCAATTGGGATCCAAGTGGGGAGAGACATTTTTGATCTTGTAAACATGGAACTCGACTTCCAAGCCGCAGCGCATCGTCCAGCCTCGATCCGTCAAAGTAGATAAGGCCTTGCGCAACACCTTGCGGCTATTGCCCAAGGAGCTAACGGGTCCGTGATCGCGGTGTTTGCGGCAAGACGGCAACTGGCAGCGCTCTACCGAAGTTCGTCAAGGACGAGTTTGATGCTTTTCTTTAATGTGGCATTCTGGCGCATGGTTTTCTGCGGCTACGCAGTGCGGACTGCGCCCACGACAAGCTCGTCGCATTTTCGTGCAAGAGGCGAGGGTTTTGCCCGTCGTGCGGCGCTCGTCGCATGTCAGAGACTGCTGCCCACCTGGTGGATCACGTCATACCGCAGGTGCCGGTGCGACAGTGGGTTCTTTCGCTACCGATTCCACTTCGCCTACTTCTGGCCGCGCAGCCTGAGTTAATTACGCCGGTGTTGCAAGTGGTTCAGCGGGTGCTGTCGCGCGATCTGCTTGAGCAGGCGGGCCTGAAGGCAGGCGAGGGTGATTGCGGTTCCGTGACTTTGATTCAGCGCTTCGGCTCGGCCGCCAACCTGAACATTCATTTGCACTGCTTGGTGTTGGACGGTGTCTACCGGACAAATGCCAAGGGCGAACCCGAGTTCATCGAGATTCGTGCCCCGAGCGACGAGCAGGTGTGGGGAGTGTTGGAGAGAATCATCAAGCGCGTGATGAAGCAACTGGTTCGTCGCGGCATTTTGGTTGAGGATCAGGGCGAGACGTATTTGGCCGACGACGGCGATGACTCCGAGGAAGCCCGGACGCTGAGGCCACTGCATCGGGGTTCGTGTGCGTTACCGAATGGCCTTCGGTCCTCGGTCAGGTCAGAAGGTGCTGACGTTGCAAGGCGCTCTGCCCAGAGAAATAAGTGGCCAGCAGAAGTTATGCGCCAACCTACAAGGCTTTAGCCTGCATGCGGCGGTGCGCGATGGGTTGTCAACTACGGGCTGGGCAGAGAAAGACCCTGGAGCGGCTGTGTCGTTACATTGCCCGCCCAGCGCTAGCCAACGACCGGGTGCAGGTCAATGCGGCAGGCCAAGTCGAGCTGAAGCTCAAGACACCGTGGCGAGACGGCACGACGCATCAGGTGATGTCACCCCTGGAATTCATGCAGCGCCTGGCGGCGCTGGTGCCAAGACCAAGGCTTGCATCTGATTCGCTTCCATGGGGTCCTGGCCCCGAATGCGAAGCTGCGCGCCAAGGTGGTGCCTCGACCATGCGATGAGCCTGCTCAAGGAGCGCCATCGCCGGAGGACGGCGAGGCAGCTCAAGGCCGGCCGATGCGCTTGGGGTGGGCGAAGCTACTGAAGCGGGTCTTTAACCTCGATCTGGAACATTGCCCGAACTGCGGCGGTAAGCTGAAGATCATTGCGGCGATCTTTGAGCGCCCTGCCATCGAGAAGATTCTCACGCACGTAGGCCTTGATGCCAGGCCCCCGCCACGCTCGCCTGCCTGTGGGCAGATGCCGCTTCAAGACTTCTGACCCAACATCAGAACTGATCGCCTAGAATAAAGTGAATGCCAGCCAGGGTTAGGCAGGCGGCTGCACCCGAATCAAGGAGCTTGCCGATAAACTGTGCCAGAAGGCACCCCGTGAACCGCAAATGCAGCAACTTGGCTGGCGATCATGACAGGTCGCGCACGACCGAGGCAACCTTTCAAGGGCCGCAATTTGA
>JANLRI010000010.1:0-3252 GCA_031361565.1 Betaproteobacteria bacterium
GCCCTTCCCAATCGGCTAACGTCTATGCGTTCACTCGGGCGAGTGGCGAAATGGCAGACGCGCTAGCTTCAGGTGCTAGTAGGAGTAATCCTGTGGGGGTTCAAGTCCCCCCTCGCCCACTACGGGTTGGTCGCGTATCTAGGCGGGTTGTGGTCGCGTAACTACCCAAATTTAGGAGGCTCACCGCCGATTTTCTTGGAGGGCCAGCTGATTCGAAAGTGTTTCACTCTTTGTGGCAGCCCACTCATGTTCCGCCGAAAACTGCGCGGCGAAAACACTATGACTTTCCAGTACACCCTCCTCATCGCCCAGCACATCGGCCTCGACCAACAGGCAGAACCATCGCAAAAGGCTTCTGAGGCATCCCGCCGCCGAACCAGTCCTTGTGGAAAGGTTGTGATAGGTCCTACACAGGAGTGCTTGACGAGTGTGAAAAAAGCACTTATATTATAAGCATGACCTTCCCCTTTGAGTCAGTCGCACCGATGCTGCCAGGCATTGGACCAGATTTACGGTTCGCTTTGACTGCGGGAGTTGCCTATGCCGACTCGTTGCAGCCGGAAAACCCTGATCCGTACTTTCATGCCGCGAGCGCTCGGTGGGCCGCAAGAAACGCACTGATCGGCGCAAAGGGCGACGAATGGGAGTTCGTACCCGATGTAGCGAACTGCGGTCTACTTTTCAGGGTTCGCAAAATCCACCTGGTTCGAGTGCTGCGATCTGAAGATCGCATGACGCCAAGCTCGGGACACTCACGCACTCGAAGCGGGGAATACGAGCAAGTTGCTACACAGCTAGCCCTACCGCTTGACGGCGAACTATCGCCTCTAAATCTGATTGTTGATTGGTTCATCGACGAAGACCGCGACCCGGTCCTTCACGTTGGCCTCCCGAAAAACCATTGGCGTTATCAGCAACGCGCAAAACTTTTCTGGCGCGAACCGTTTCCAGACGGCACACTGTCCGCATACGAGGGCCTTCGATTCCCAACAGCCGACGATGACGACGACACAGGAGTGGAAATCATCTTGCACGAGGGCGAGATCGGTGGAAGAGAAGCGCCGTGATTGGTCAACGGATCGCGCACGCTCGCGAATACTGCGGGCTAACCCAACAGCAACTCGCTGAGCTTTCGGGGATCTCTCAGCCCGCAATCTCACAAGCAATCATGTCAGGGCATGCCTCAGAGCAAACCTTGGAAGCAATCGCAAAAGCGACAGGATTCGGTGTCGCCTTCTTCACGAGAGGGCCTTTGCCGGATTTACCGAACGGATCGATAAAGCATCGCAAACACGCTTCAACGACCCAAAAATCGGAAAAGCGTTTACGAGCGCATATTCGCCATGTGATTGAAACGCTCGAAGAACTCGATCACACAAACGTGAAACTTCCTACCGTTCGTATAAAGGCGCTTGAACACGCCGTGACCGACGAAGAAATCGAAACTGCCGCCAATGACATGCGCGAAACAATTGGTGTGGGCCCGAGCGATCCCATCCCAAACCTGACGCGAGCAATTGAACGTGCCGGGGTCATCGTCGTTGGGTCAGCTGTCCCAATCGACGAGAAACACTACGGTGCGTCGTACTGGCCAGACCATCCCATTGGCAGACCAATCATTTGCTTCGGCAGAGGAATGACCGGAGACCGAACACGCCTCACAATCGGCCATGAACTTGGGCATCTCGTACTGCACCAATACGGAACACACGAAACAAAAGTTGCCGAAACACAAGCCTCCTTCTTCGGTGCCGCACTTCTCGTTCCAGCAGACGCACTCAAAGAATTCCTTGACGGAACCCCAATCACGCTCCATGCACTCGTCCAAGTCAAAGCACACTTCGGCATATCCATACGTGCACTTATAAAAAGATGTTTCGATTTACGACTCATCGACTCCGACAAACGCCTATCCATGGAAAAACAGCTATCGGCCCGCGGATGGCAAACAAACGAACCCGTAGAAGTTCCAACCGAAACACCACGCCTCCTAGCCCAATCGATCGAACTTGCTTACCCAAACAAGCAAGGCGTTAGCGCTGCCTACCCAATCCCACAACTTGCCCGACGTGAACTCGTCGCCTAACCAGCAACCAGAATTGTGACATGGCGAAAATTGATGACCTGATACACCGAATCGAAGACGATGACCTTCGGGTTCGATTGGCAGCTGCCTTTTCAGAGTTGACCCAACATCGCTCATTCGGGCTCGTGTTCGAAAGGCACCAACCCGAAGGGATGTTTAGCGAAGGAACGATCAAGCCTGGACGAAGGGTCTCGGTCACTTCCAACAAAACCAGGGTTGGAACCGTCCAATCAATCGCCGGCCAGATAGCGGAAATAGATTTCGACGGAACGATCGCCGAGCACCACCCTATCGATCAATTGCTGATCGCCCGAACTTTTGGTGAGCCGATTTACCCGATGCTTGAAGTGACCGGGACTACCGAGCACGGCGGGCACAAACCTTTCCATATGGCAGTCGAGGCTGAAAACTTCCATGCGTTGCAAATGTTGGAATTCACCCATAAAGGACGAATTGATTGCATCTACTTAGATCCACCGTACAACTCAGGTGCGAAGGACTGGAAGTACAACAACTCGTATGTCGATAGAAACGATCGTTACCGACATTCAAAATGGCTCAGTTTTATGGAGCGACGACTTGAACTATGCCGACCCTTATTGACACCGAACGGAGTGTTGATCGTGACGATCGACGACAACGAGGTGCATCACCTTGGCGTTCTGTTGGAGCAGATTTTTCCAGAGGCTGATATTCAGATGGTCACTATCGTCATGAATTCAGCAGGGTCTACAAGTCCCGGCGAAAAGAAACCGACGAATCTCGAAAGTGACACAAAAGCGGCCCTTCTGTTTTCTCGATGCGACGAGTACGCTTTTTTTTGTTCGGTTTGGCGCGGCAAAAGTCAACATGCTGGAAACCGACCTACTGGCAGTCTCGCCCTCTTCACCACAATTTTGGTTCCCGATACACCGAAGCAGTGGGCAAAACGATAAGCCGTCCAAACGGGCGAATTTGGTTTACCCGATCTCGGTCGATCCCAACACGTTGACGCTCTCGGTAGGTCGATCGCTGAAGGAACGAATAGACCAAGGCGAGCTCGAAGAGTCCGATCTTGCTTCTTGGGAGCCCGACCCAAACGAAACGCTCAACGGACAGCCAGCCATCTGGCCAATAACAACGAAGGGAACGCTAGCCACATGGCAAATGGTCTCTACAGAATTGCT
>JANLRI010000361.1:0-5561 GCA_031361565.1 Betaproteobacteria bacterium
GGTGCCAGCGGTTGATCGTTGTGTGAAAGAAGTGCAGTGAGTGGTTTAAGGGTTACTGCGTCATCCAAGGAATTCACGAATGTAGGACGGTGGTGTTCGGCGCATCCCGAGCGTAAAAGGGGTGCGCCAGAAAATTAGGTGCTTAGCGAAGCCACGATGCTTGCCGGATTTCAACTTGCCGTAGCGCCACGCCACGAGTAACCCTAGGACAAAGAACGTGCCCGGTAAATCGCAAGCGATGCCGATCACAAGGATCGACATGAAGACCATCGCTTGATCCATTTCCCAAAGCAATAGCTTTGGCGGGTCATCGAGTCGTTGTGGAATGAGGGTACTCATGGCGGGGAGAGGTGCTTATGACTTTTTTTTAGATCGTTGCGGTCATCATGTTGTTGATGATGTTGGGGCCGATCGAGAACAGCAGCGCGAACGCAATGCCGATCAGTGCGGGCATGATGGTGGACTTGGCGAAGCCGACGAAGGCACCGATCAAGAACGCACCGATCGCGATGGCCTTACCCAGATATCCGGTGGTCCAGTCAAAGACCATCTGGTAGAGACCTTGGAATTCCGTACCGGTCACACCCGCGTGCGCGGCGGTGAAGAAGGAAAGGAAGAGGCCGAGCGCGAAAAGCGAGCGAAGTTTTGAAGCGTGAAACATAGAGACTCCTAAAGGCGGTTTTTGAAGTTCGCCCGAGCCTGTTCTTGAAGTGCGCCTACTGCTCCAGGCATCGCATGCACGATGTCGAGGGCAGCAGTCACAAGATCACCAAGATCAAACCAGGGGCTTGTGGGTTGACTCTTCTGGAGATGCTTGAAGCGTTCGAACGCTTCCGGGTGGATCAACACGCTGCGCCATTCAGACTTTTGAGGGCCAGATGGCAAACGCGCCGGTCCTTGCGTCGCAGCAAGAGTCGAAGGTGTCTTTGGTGTCGTTTGTGTCATGGGTGTCATTTGTGTCGTTGAGGGAACGGGGGCCGAAAACTTCGCTTGTAGTGCCGGTTTTTTTGGGAGATGCAGGGTTGCGGCCATAAAGTTTTAGATCAAGCGAATGAAGGTTTGTCGATTCAACGTGCGGCCTTCGGGCGTGGCGTTGCTATGCAGGTATTCGAAGGGCGCGGCCCGGACAACAATCGCATCCGAAGCAACGCCCGCCTTGATGAGGGCTTCCTTGATGCTGAGCGCTCGCCGAACTGCAAGCCGCTCGTTTGCTCTGGTGGAACCGGACGCATCGGCGTGGCCGACGACCAGGAGTTTTGTGTTCGTTGGTGAGGCAAGTGCCTTAAATTGATCTGCAAGGGCTGCAACTGCGTCAAGGCTGTTCTGATCGAGTGACGCACGAGCCGGGCGATGAGCCACTAACAAAGGCTGGATGGATGGCATCCGAACCGAAGCACTGTGCGGCGCTTGTGTGTCTTGGGCCAACGAGCTATTTGCCCGTGTATTGCTCAATACAGGCGTGCTAACTACTGGTGGAATGGCTAAGGGTGTACTGACCACCGGCTCGCCAAACGCAACGGGTAGGGCGAGCGCGGACCTATCGAGCGACGATGCCAAAGGGAGGGGATCAGGTACGAGTGTCTTAGGGGTTGGCGGCAGGCAATACGGCGGGCACGCTTTAACGCCGTAGTAATGCGCTTGCCGCTCCATGGCATAAGAGGCGTGGTCGCGGTACGCTGGAAGCGCCTTGGGACTGACGACCGAAGTGCTCACGGGCAGAAGCTGGTCTGGCGCACGACTTGCGCAACCCGCAAGCAGTGCGAGGCCACAAGCCGCTGAAAGTGAGACCTTGGGTGTAGCGAGGATCATTCCTCATCCTCTTCAATGGGCAGCGGAATGTTGATGGGCGCTTGAGCGATGGAAAGAATGTTCGAGTCCCGCTCCTGCAGGCCAGCATCGACCGGCGGCGCGGCCAATGCTTGAGGCAGTGAGGCAATCAAGGAAGTTGGGGCGATCACCTTCAAGCGGGCGAGCTTGGGAAGTGACGGGGTTGTTGCCAGCAGTGTGGGAGCCGCAACCTTTGCGCCTGAGGGTAAGTTGCGATAGACCTTCCATGCGTAGGTGCGCCGAGCCAGTTGGCAGGCCTCGCCCTTGAGTTGTGTGCAGGCTGCGTTATAGGCACCCACGGCCTCCCAAGCATCTCCAGTGGTTTGAATTAAGCGCCGCAGTATCCAAGCACCTACGTGAACATTGGTGCAGGGGTCCGTTAAGGACTCTCGGGTCACGCCATACTGAGCCAGACTTGGTAGCCAGCGCGAGTTGATCTGAGCCAAACCAATATCGACCGAGTTAGTGCGCTTGACGTGACTGAGGTTAATGGCCTGTGGATTGAGGCCGCTCTCGACCTTTGCGATGGCATACAAAAGCTCAGGTGCCAGTCCCTGGCGCTGGCCGGCCTCTTGCCAGCAAAAGGCCTGCGCCTGGGCACAAGTCATCGCCAGCATTGCCAGCGTGAGCTGGACGGTGCGACGTGCATTCGTATGACAAGTGGTTGCGATGAACATGATGGCTGGGATGAACTCAATGGCAATCAGTGTTGCAAAAACATCGCGCTTAGCGCCAGCGAATAACCCGGAAAGATTTCCGGGTTTTTGCTCTAGATTTTTAGCGGAAGTTCGTGTATCACGCGCTCCCGCACACGCTCAAGCGCGAGACCGCCGTTTAAAAACCACGTCAACATTAGGGTGAAAACGGCAAGAAAGGAAAACGGGACCGGGTGGGAACGGAGCGCGGGAGAAAAAGTCCGTTGGTATGGCCAGTGATCGAGGCTTGGGCAAAACAAACCGAGGCAGTAAGGGGTAAGGGACTTATCCAAAGGGCACGCCGGACACTAAAAACTCGTGTCCGGCAAAGGCTAAGGATGAAGGGGTTAACGGGAGGGCGGAGTAACGGTGAAAGGCTCGGGGCGGTTTAAGGGCGTAACCCAAGGCGCAAAAAAGGCGCGAGCCGAACCTCGCAAAGGAGGATTGGCGAATCCTTCATGCGCGAATCCGTTGGTCGAAAGTCGCGACTATCAGAATGCGCTCCAAATGGCAATAGCAAAAACCCGGAAATATTTCCGGGTTTTTCGCCAGACAAAAGCCTAGCGACGCTTTAGTTTATTAAGGCCTCTAGGACAGGCGGAGAACACGTTGCAATTGTCCTTAATAACCCTACGCATTAGTCGGATATTAAAAGAACATGACTGAGCAAGATACTCATGACCCCAAAAAGACGACCGCGAACGGCTCAGGCGCTCAGGTCGTGCAGATTGCCGGAGGCGAGCAGGATAGCCTGGGCAGAACGGACGATGCACTGATGCAGCACTTAAGAGCCGCCATCATCGAAAGCAATAGACCGGCTTGGTGGCCGGTCTTGCAAGCCTGGTTGGCGCAATTCGCCGAACTACATTCGATGCTCGTCACGATTGAGGATTTGCCGACCTACCAAATCCTCGCAGTCTTCGCTGAACGACCCGAGGCTTCTGATCCGGTGATCGCGGAAAGCCTCGGGCGGTGCGACTTTCTCTGTTGGCGAGCCTATCGTGTGAACGAACTGGGGCAGCGCGATGGCGAGGCCTGGGATTGGCGCGTGGATTCGCTGATGAATTTCCGAGCGCAAGGCGAGACGGTGATGTACCAATCAGATCGTGAGCGGCCCAACCCGAGCGAAACCTCTGCATGGCTTTTGTCTCGGCTTGTGGGTCCGCCCGCCCCTTCGAATCGAACCCCATAGCGACCGTGATGATGAGGGAAACATGAATCACGACCTACAAAGCGCAACCCTGTGGATTGGTGGGTTCGGTGCGGTTGTTGCTGGCTCAATGCTCCTCTTTAGGGAGGCTCGCGTCCGGTGGGCAGATCGGTTAGGTTTTGCTTCAACGCACGAAAAAGTTGCGCCAGTCATCGGTAGCTCTGGAGATGCGCCTCTGATTCCGTCGGGCCTGTCGGAGATTCCGGTTTATCTTGCGCCAGAGTTGATCGACCGGCTGGGTTTACGTTCGGTGGTCCAATCCATCGAATCGCGGACCGGACTCACGAAAGCCAACTTTGCGAAGGACTGTCTTCCCGTCATTCATGCGGTCGTGGAACTGGTGCAGCTTTTTCCAGCCTCGGAGTCGCACCATCATGCGAGTCCGGGCGGCTTGGCCGTACACGCCCTGGAGTGCGCCAATCATGCGCTTGCCATGCGCCAAGGCATGATCATGCCGCGTGGCGCGGCACCGGAGGATATTTCGATGCATCAGCATCGCTGGACCTTTGCCGTGCTGCTTGGTGCCATGCTGCACGATATAGGCAAGCCCATGGCCGACCTGCGCGTGATCGGGTTCAAAGGCTCAAAGCCTCTGGAATGGTCCCCTTTGATGGGTTCCCTGGTGCAGTGTCAAATGTCCGGCTATCGGGTGTCGTTTCGGGAGGAGCGCGTCAGTGGCGCTCACGAGCGCCTGGCGGTGACCTTGATGCAAACCTTGGTACCGCAGCCTGTGATGCAGTGGTTGGGAGAAGATTCAAAGTGTATTGAAACACTGGTGCAGTACCTCTCGGGTGAGGCCAAGAAGGAAGTTTCTGGTGCAGGCCATGACAACCAGATTGCGTCACTAGTGATCCGGGCTGATCAGGAGTCGGTGCGTCACAACCTGGCGCACGGTTCGCGCAGCCGTTTTGCCAGTGCGCGAGCGCAGCCTCTGATCGAGCGCACGATGCAGGCACTTCGCGAGCTGATGCAAGCCCAGCTCGCGCTACCGCTGAACCGCAAAGGTGCGGCGGGCTGGGTTTTTCAGGGAGACGTATGGTTTGTCTCGAAACGTCTGGTTGATGAGATTCGAAACCATCTGCAACTCCAAAAGAAGGATCAGGGATTTCCTGGTCCAGATCGCAATGACCGTGTCTTCGATACGTTGCAGGAATACCGGGCACTGGTGCAAAATCCCATGACCCATGGCGCGATCTGGTCGGTGCGGATCGAGCAAGTGGATGGCTGGTCCGGGCAATTTACGGTCGTGCGGATACCGCTTGAAAAGCTCTTTGCTAATGAGTCGGAATTTCCTGCGGCGATGACTGGGATCATCAAGATTCTGGCCCGCGAAACAATCGTTTCGGAAACGGTGGTTTCAACGCCAACTGTGGCAAATGTCGAAAGCACTGGCGCAGCATTGCCGTTCACGCCCGTGGCTGACAAGCGCGGCACACCCGAATCACCATTTGCACCGCCACCGCCGTCGCCTACGGACGTGAGGGTCGCCGGAGCTTTGAGCCTAACTCCAGAGCACTTGGCGCAGTATTCGGGTGCAACAGTCCCGATCAATACCCGACCGTCATCGATCGAGGCGATGGTGGAGCGTGCGCCGACTGATTCAGTTCATGAATTACCTGGCGCAGTGCTGGCCGACGGCTCGGTTTCAGCGAATGAAGCTGCGAGCCAAGCTGACGAAGATGTGGCCAACAAAATTCAAGATCTCGCTGAGGTCAAAGTCGACGATCCTCTATGGGACAAAGTTCCTGCCGAATACCTCGCGGAAGAAGACCGTACCCCTGCGCCAAAATCGCGGTCATCATCGCCAGCGGGCGGACTTAGGCTGCGAA
>JANLRI010000046.1:0-7446 GCA_031361565.1 Betaproteobacteria bacterium
CATTGAGCACCGCCTGCCCGAACAGGGCAATGAAACCAATCGCGGCGGATACCGATAGTGGTATATCGAGAACGAACAAGGCGACGATGCCGCCAATCATCGCGAAGGGGATGTTGGCAATGATCAAGCTTGCGTTCTTGAGGGAGTTAAACGCGTTAAAGAGAATCATGAAAATGATGAAGATCGACAGCGGGACGACCCAGGACAGGCGCTTCATCGCACGCTCTTGGTTTTCAAATTCGCCAGACCAGACGATTTGATACCCTTGCTGAAGCTTGAGCACCTTGTTGACTTCCGTTTGCATGTCCTTGACCACGCTACCCATGTCGCGGTCTTTGATGAAGACGCCGATCGACAGCACCCTTTGCCCGCCTTCGCGCGCAATATTCATGGCACCGCTGACTGGTTTGAACTGAGCAATTTCGCCGAGAGGAATGTACGCACCCGTGGGTGTGGCCACGGTAATCTCCCGGATGCGAGAAAGTGCGCGCTCCGATTCGGACAGGCGCACCGTCACCGCAAAGCGGCGTGTGCCTTCCCAAATAAAGCTCACCTCTTTGCCCGCCAAAGCGGTTTCGATCACGGTTTGCACTTGATCCATACTCAGGCCGTAGCGGGCCGCTCGGGTACGATCGATTTCAATTCTGTATTGCGGGAGCTCGCCTTCGCGATCAATGAACGCACGGGAAACACCGGTGACTGGGCGAATTTGCGTCAAAATGGTTTTACCGTAACTTCGCAGTGCGCCGAGATCGTCGCCGGTGACCTTGATCACGATTTGACCTTGAATTTGCGAAATCGATTCGAGAACGTTGTCGCGGATCGGCTGCGAGAAAGTGACTGCGATGCCCGGAATGACCTGGAGATTTTTTTCAATCTCGGCCAGCACTTGTTTCTTTTTGAGACCACGGGTCCAAGTGTCTTCTTCGTGCATCACGACCAAAGCTTCAATTTGGCTGGCGATCTTGGGATCGGTACCGTCCTCGGGGCGACCGAGTTTGCTGATCACGGTCTCGACCTCAGGAGTTTGTCGAACCACGCTGCGAATATGCTTGGCCTGGGCCTGAGAGTCAGAAATTGAGACGCTCGGCTCCAGGGTGACATTCAACCAAACCGAGCCTTCGTTCAACTCGGGAAGAAACTCGGAACCTAGTTGAGCGCCAATCACAAGCGCAATCGCGAGGCCCCCCAAAGCAATGCCCATCACTGTCTTGAAGTGCGCCATGGCCCATTTCACGATGGGCGTGTAAATTCTTTTGAAAAAGACAACAATTCCAGGCTCGACGTGCGACAGGTTTTTATTGAGAGCCCAATGGCACATCAGAGGCACCAGGGTGAGTGACAGAATCAGTGACACCACCAGAGCTGACACGACCGAATAGGCCATCGGCGCGAAAATACGTCCTTCGTGGCGCTGCAGGGTAAAGATAGGAATATGGGCCGCAATAATAATGAGCATCGAGAATAGGGTAGGTCGTCCGACTTCGACAGTTGCTTGCAAAATGGCCGACAGTCGAGCCCGTCGGTCCGCGCCGTCCGGGAGCATGGTAAGTCGATGGAAAATGTGCTCGACCACAATCACCGCGCCGTCCACGATAATGCCAAAGTCCATGGCGCCGAGCGAGAGTAAGTTGGCTGGAATGCCCTTAATGGTGAGGCCCAGAAAGGTGCCCAACAGAGCGAGAGGAATGATGACCGCGACGATGGCCGCAGCGCGCAGGTTTTTGAGGAAAATATAGAGCACCACGGTGACCAGTAGTGCGCCTTCCAACAAGTTCAAAAAGACTGTTTTTAAGGTCTTGTTGATCAGCCAACTGCGGTCATAGAACGGTACAATTTCCACGCCGGGTGGCAGGTGAGTTTTGTTGAGTTCAGCGATCTTTTGTTTAACGCCTTCAAGAACAATAGAGGCATTTTCGCCCTTACGCATCAGGACCATGCCGTAGACAATATCGTCGTCCTCATCTTGGCCCGCCACGCCCTGCCTGGGTAGACCCCCGACCGACACCCGTGCAATGTCTTTGACCAGGATCGGAGAGCCATTGTTTTGAGTGACGGGTACGTTTTCTAGGTCGGCAGCGCTGCGTAGCAAACCAATGCCGCGGATTAAGTATTGCTGGCGTCCATGCTCCACATAACCACCGCCCGCGTTGCTATTGCTCTTGCCAAGCGCGTCGCTGAGTTGATCAAGGGATATTTTGTAGTCCCGCATTTTGAGGACGTCGGGCTGCACTTCATAGGTTTTGATGAGCCCGCCAAAGGACACGACGTCGGCGACGCCAGGCACCGTTTTGAGTTGCCGCTCCATGACCCAGTTTTGAATGGTGCGCAGCTCGGTCGGTGTTAGTTGGTTGGCTTTGACCCGGTAACGATAGACCTCACTTACGGGAGAGGTGAGGGCCGCGAGTTCGGCTGTGACACCGGGCGGAAGATCGGCACCGCGCAGGCGCTCAGTGACTTGTTGGCGCGCGAAATAATCGGTGACTTTGTCGTTGAAGGTGGCCACCATAAAGGACAGGCCAAACTGAGTATGCGAGAACAGGCGTACCGAATTAGGTAAACCTGCCAGCGCAACTTCGAGCGGTAGAGTGACTTGGCGCTCAACTTCTTCGGCGGCGCGTCCAGGATAGAGCGTAATGATCGTGACTTGCGTATCCGTCACATCGGGAAACGCTTCGACCGGTAACTCTTTGAAGGCGAGTACACCCGCGGCCACAAACACCGCCAGGGAGAACACCACCAGAAGCGGCGCGGTCAAACATAAATGAACCAGTTTGCGAATCATTTTTTCGAGCCGTTCTCAGCGTCCGCTTCCGGCTTTGTTTTTGGGGCGGTCGACTTGGCGTTGAGCATTTGTTGAAGTAACAAGGCACCGTCGGCGACGATCTTCTGGCCTGGTTTGCCGCCTGCGAGAATTCTCATGAAACCAAGGCTGGCTTCCTCTGCTTTAAATTCGCGCCTGACAAAGTTATCGGGGCTTTCTTCTATGAAACCGTAGTACTTTTCACCTTGCAAGAATAAAGCCGTGGCGGGTACAAGCAAGGCTTTAGAGGGGGCGATGGTGACGTCGGCGGTCACAAACATTTCCGCCTTCAAGCGACGCTGTGCGTTGTTGACGCTGGCGCGAGCTTTGATAATGCGGCTTTGAGGATCGATGAAGTCTGCCACATATTCCACGGTAGCGTCGAACACTTCGCCGGGCAAAGCGGGCACGGAAATTCTGACTTGCTCGCCGATTTCGATTTCTTTGCTCAAGACCTCCGGAATATCGAGCGATACCCATAGGCGTGAAGGGTCGGAGATGGTGAAGAGTGGTTGGTCAGAGTTTTGATCGGGACGAATTTCTTGTCCCAAGGTAATTTTTCGATCAACAATTGTTCCGGGCACAGAAGCGACAAGCCTAAACATTTGGTCGACCATTTTGCCACCACCAAAGGCTTTTTCACGGGCCTGCGTGCGTTGTCTTTCGGTGCGCGCACGGGCCAGATCGGCTTCCAAGCTTTGCAATTCTTTTTGGGCAATCAAACCTGCTTGATGAAGCTCCTTGGCACGAGCGTGAGCGCGCTCCGCTAAGGAAACATCCGTTTCTGACTTGCGCGCGTCGGCCTGAATTTGTCCGAATTCGGGCGAGGACAGCACGGCCAGCAAATCGCCTTTCTTAACGACGGCGCCAGGCATGACGCGTAGCTCGGTGACCTTGCCTGCGACCGGAGAAGTGACCCGCGAGGTTCTTGAGTCGTCCCACGAGATTCGACCGTTGATGCGCACGAAACTATCGCGCTCCAGGCCAATTTCGACGGTGCGAAGTGTCGTGAGTTGTGGGCTGTCTTTCGGAAAGCGAACACTCTGCTCGTCAACGGTCGCACCTGGAACACCAGACTTTACGGGCTCGGGGGCTTTTTGGCAAGCGTTCAGGGCGAGTAGGCTCAGCCCGAGCAGCACGACCGGCCACATGGAAAAACGAGAGGCGATAGAGATTGAGGGCATCAAAGGGGCTCCACCCAGGTGCTCAGACGCAAGGCGGAAAGCGCCTTCGCGACATCGGCTTTTGCGGCTTCCGCTTCTTGGCGGACACTATTGTATTGGCGGCGGGCATCGAATAAATCGGTCAAGGTGCCTGCCCCTTTCAAGAAACCAAATTCAATCGCATCGGCCGCTTGTTTGGCCGTGGGTACAGCCTCCTTGATCAGGCGTTGGGCTCGATCTTTGGCCGCTAGCAATTGGGCAAGGGCGAGATCGATTTCATTTTGTACGGTCAGGCTGATGCGCTCTTTTTCGAGCTGAGCTTGATCTAGCTCGGCTTGAGCCTTATTGATGTCGCCGCGATAGTCGTTGTAAATAAACAGGGGGACTGAGGCGCTGAGCGCAAAGATGGTTCCATCACTCGAGGGTGAGCGCTCGGCTTGCAGGCCCAAAGAAATGTCGCGGGTGCGAAGTTGCCGGGAAAGATCTAAGTTTTTGGCCGCGCCTTCAACCCTTGCTTGAGCGGCTCTAAGCTCGGCACGTTGTGTTGCTGCAGCGCTCTTTCGCTGAGCAAGGTCCTTTAGGGCTGCTTCACTTTGTGCCTCAATCTCAGGCCCACTCGGTAAGGGATCTTTGGCTCGCAAGGAGGCCGTCGAACTGTCTTTGTTTATTTTTTGTGCAAGTTCAATGCTGGCACGGATCACTTGGGCTTGGCCGGAGCGTAAGTCATTGGTGGCTCGCGATGTTTCCACTTTGAGACGGGTGACCTCGATGGCGGCAATATCGCCCGCGCTGAGCCGCCTGCTGATTCCGTCCAAGAGGCGCTCGTAATTCTTGACATTTTCTAGCAGAAGCGTCACTTGGCTTTGGGCCAAAGCCAGGTCGAAATAATTTTGGCTAGCGAGCTGACGCTGCTCTCTCACGGCGGCGGCGATTTCCGCACTTGCGGCTGCCGCTAAGGCGGTAGCACTGCCGGTGCGTAAGGCCTGCTTGTTGCCGCGCTCGAAGAGCTGTTCGATTCGTACGATTCGATCCGTCTCTCTCACGCCGTATCGTCCGCCCAAGGAGTTACCTAGTTGGCCACTCAAAACGGGATTCGGTCGAACATTGACCCTTTCAATTTCGGCCCTGGCTACGGCGGCGGCCTTTTCCAAAACAGCGACGGTTCGATTGCTCGAAACTTTCTGCTCTACTTCCCACAGGCTGATCGGCTCAATTGCCTGAGAATCGCTGTTGAGGAGTGGGTTGTTGAGGACCGGGTTGTTGGCGACCGGACTACTGGTTTGCGCGCTGGTGGACTGTGCCTGCACATTGAGGCAAAGACCGGAAAAGCCAAGCGAAAGGAGGATTCCCAGTCCCTCAAGAAAGTGAGTTCTGGAGGTTGACGTTAGCCTAGGCAGAGATTTGGATCGTACGATCAAAAGAAAACCTATTTAAAATCGAAAAATTGTGTGCCAGAAATCGGTTTGCAAAATGCTTTCCGCAGGCCATCAAAACTGCCAATTCCGACTCGATGATCTTGCGCGGATTATGGCAGACGGCACCGTCAAAACTTCTCGGAAAGCACCTAGGCACAACGCCCTAGGCTGTGATCGGTTAAATCAACCCGTCAAAGGGTAGGCAATTCACGAAATCCTCGGCTTTCGCAGAGGTTTCGTCGTGAGCCATGACGATGAAACAGTTTGCTTCTGACATCGAACTCAAGACCCCGGATCCTTGTTGGCCGGTGAGGCGTACTTCGAGTTCACCGTTGTGCTGGCGGCTCAACCTAGCGCGCTGGTATTCGACCCGACCGGGACGCTTACGAATCGGTGTTTTGAGGCGTACTTTAAAGAGCGCAAGATCAGGGGCGAGGGCACCGCTAAGTTTTAGTAAGGGCATACGGGCGAAAAAATAGAACGTGACCATCACCGCTACTGGGTTCCCAGGCAAGCCAAAGTAAGGCTTGCCAAGCAAGGTTCCGAACGCCATTGGCCGTCCTGGTCGCATGGCAATGCGCCAAAACTCTACCTCGCCGAGCTTGGCCATGACGGTTTTGGTGTAATCGGCCTCGCCCACCGAGACCCCTCCCGAGGAGATGATGGCATCGGCCTGTGCGGCAGCCTGGCGCATCGCTACTTCGAGGTCTTGCGGCGAGTCCTTGACCACCCCCATATCGATCAGCTCGCACCCCAGACGAGTCAGCATGCCTCGCAAGGTATAGCGGTTGCTGTCGTAAATTTGGCCGGGCGCGAGCGTTTCGCCGAGCGAGCGCACTTCGTCGCCGGTCGAAAAAAAAGCGACTTTAAGTCGAGGCTTTACCGGTATTTCGGCGATGCCCAAGGAGGCAATTAGGCCCAAATCAGAAGGCGTCAGCACTCGACCTTGGGTGAGGGCGGCCTGACCGCTGCGCAGATCTTCACCGGCCAGTCGCCGGTTTTGGCCACGCACCTGGCCATCCGGTACCACCAAGGTCTGGCCGTCGAAGCGACACACCTCTTGAACGATGACCGTATCGCAGCTTGTGGGCATGACGGCGCCCGTGGTCACACGAACCGCCTCGCCAGGACCGGTTTTGAGGCCGGAGGGCTGACCCGCCAGAGCTTTACCAATGACCGAATAGCTGCGCAGGCCTTGTTCGTAGTCGTCGGCCTGGATTGCAAAACCATCCATGGCGGAGTTGTCGTGCGCTGGTACATTGATGGGGGAGACTATGTCTCGCGCCAAGACTCGTCCCAAGGCTTCACTTAAGGACAATTGCACTTCGCCTTGAATCGCTTGAATGCAACCCAGGACATGGCTTTGCACTTGAGCGACAGTCTTTTCGATCTGCTCGTTCATCGTGAGCTGGAGTTGTACTGCGCCAACTCTTCGGGGGTATTGAAATTGAGAAAGCCCTTGGCATCTTCAAAATGAGTGAGTTGATAGCCTTCCTGAGCATACCAACGATCAATTTTTCGACCGCCGCCTTCCAGGTACTGACTAAGACTCGCCAGCAGCTTGGCGTGCACCATTGCAAATACCGGGTGCGTTTGTCCCGCGCATTGCGCGCTAGCCAGGGCCGCACCGCTGCTCTCCAAACTTGCCGCGAAATGCGCGACTAAGTTCTCAGGCAAGAATGGGCTATCGCAGGGGCACATCACGTACCACTGGTAGTTTGGATACGTGTGCATCGCGGCATGCAGGCCAGCGAGCGGGCCAACGAAACCTTCAACCCGATCGGGCACCACGGGATAGCCGTAGCGCTCAAAGGCCAGTTGTTCGGTGTTGGCATTGATGACGATGGAGCCCACTTGAGGGCCGAGCGCTTCAAGCGCGTGCGAGATCATGGGGCGGCCCCGAAAATCAAGCAGTGCTTTGGGTGTGGGTGAGGCCATACGACGGCTGAGACCGCCCGCAAGCACCACGCCTAAAATGCTTTGGCGGGTGATCATGACTTGCCAGGATAGTTGGCCAGTGCGGGATCAGAGACGAAGCGTTCCTCGCCAGCGAACAGCAGAAAAT
>JANLRI010000072.1:0-14933 GCA_031361565.1 Betaproteobacteria bacterium
CGGCATATTCTTCAAGATACAGGCCCGAAGCAACCCCCAGAGGAACGGCCACCAGCGCAGTGACGAGCATCACGAGACAGGTACCAACCCATGCGGAAAGAATGCCTGCCTCACCGGCTCGACGCGATGGAAAGTTGACGAAGAACTCCGGCGACAAGCGGCCAACACCTTCAAACATCATGCTGGCAAACAGTACGGCGAAAGTAAGCACGCCCGTGGCCAACGCCAAAAAGCCAAGCACAGCGAACACTAACTCGTTGCGTTTGGCACTCGCGATCACGGACTTAAGCGGTTTCAATACTGCTCCTTAAAGCGACGCTTCAACCAAAAACTCAACACATTAAAAATCAAGGTAATGATCAAGAGTGTCAGACCGGCTGCGAAAATCGTGAGATAACCAATCGAACCATGCGGGAGATCACCAAGTGCAACTTGCACAATGAAGGCCGTGATGGTGGCTGCGGGTTCGGCCGGATTGAACGTGAGGTTGGGTTGCATGCCGGCTGCCACTGCAACGATCATGGTCTCGCCCACGGCGCGGGAAATCCCTAACATGTAGGCCGAGGCGATTCCCGAAAAAGCGGCTGGAACCACCACACGTAGAGCAGTCTGTAATCGTGTAGCCCCTAAGGCATATGAGCCTTCGCGCAGCGACATCGGCACGGCGCGCATGGCATCCTCGCTAATTGAACTCACATAGGGAATGATCATGATACCCATCACCAAACCCGCCGATAAAATATTGAAGCCGGGCAGGCTTGGGAACAGCATTTGCAGCAAAGGTGTGACGACCAACAGTGCAAAAAATCCAAAGACAATGGTGGGCACACCCGATAATAGCTCCAAAAGCGGCTTAAGGATTTCGCGCGTTTTATGACCTGCAAATTCGGAAAGATAAATCGCGATCACTGTACCGAAGGGGATCGCAATCGCGATGGCCACCGCTGAACTGGTCAAAGTTCCCGAGAGCAAGACCCCAATTCCAAAATGCGCGTCGTCAAAAAGCGGCGTCCACTGCGTGTCCGTCAAAAAGTTCCATAAGGGAACCTTCATAAAAAACTTGATGGACTCCGAGAGCAGCACATAGACAATGCCGGCCGTCGTAAGAACAGAAATACTTGCGGCTAAAAAAAGAATCCACTTAATAGCGGACTCTTTAATACGGCGCGACCTCTTAATCGCGAATTTAGAAACAGAAGCGGGGCTTTGCAACCCCGCAGATCTCAAGACAGCGTCTACGGCACTCATTACGATTAAAGCTTAGCTTCCCTGCGCATTAACTCTTCGATGGTAATACCTACCTCAGCAGTGCCATTAAAAACCGTCCCAAGCTTGTTCTTGGCAACATGTTCGGCAGCCGACTTATAAACTGCATCAGGCAGAGGCACATACTTTACCTCGCGAGTTAACTTGGGCGCATTCTTGAGGTAGAAGTCCACAAAGTCGCGAACCTCGGGCTTGGCCAAAGACTTGGCATTTACATAGATAAAAATCGGACGGGATAGGGGCTGGTAGGAGCCCTTAATCACCGCCTCCATGGAAGGCTCAACCCCTACCGTCGAGCCCTTCGCTATCACCGGAACGGCGCGAAGCTTGGCCTTATTTTCAATATAATAAGCAAAGCCGAAGTAGCCCAAGCCACCAAGATCGCGCGACACACCAGTCACCAAGACATTGTCATCTTCTGACGCAGTATAGTCACCTCGGCTGGATTTGGACTTGCCAACAATCGCCTCCGTAAAGTAATCAAAAGTGCCTGAATCCGCACCAGGCCCGAAGAGCTTAAGAGGGGTATTCGGCCAAGCTGGGTTGACCTGGTTCCAGTGGGTCAACTTGCCTTGGGCGTCTGGCTCCCAGATTTTTTTCAACTCTTCAACCGTGATGCTCTTCAAGAAAGTATTCTTTGGGTTCACAACGATCGTCAGAGCGTCGAAGGCCACGGGTAGCTCAATGTACTGAATGCCAGCCGCGCGACAGTCTTCCATTTCCTTGGCGAGAATGGGACGTGAGGCATTTGCCACATCGGTTTCGTTACGGCAGAACTTTTTGAAACCACCGCCCGTTCCAGAAATTCCGACTGTTACACGGACAGCGTTTTTCTTCGACTTTTGAAAATCCTCGGCGACCGCTTCGGTAATGGGGAATACAGTGCTTGAGCCGTCGATTTTGACGATAGGTTGCGCTAGCACTAAACTACTCATCAGCGCGCCCAGTGAGACAATACTGCCTGCAAGTGTAATTTTCGAGGGGGAGAATGTAGTTTTAATCATTTTCTGAGCCTTTTCATTGACTTGTAGTGTTCCATGACATTGTCGAAAGCTTTGATGACAGATTTATGACAATCCCCCGATCCCTTAAAACTCGCCCAAACAAAACCGTTTTGGCGGCTATCGACATGGGTTCAAACAGTTTTCGCTTGGAAATCAGCGAACTTGATGATGGGCACCTGCGGCGCTTGCAATACTTGAAAGAGGCCGTTCGGCAAGGTGCGGGGCTCGATAAAGATCGCAATTTGACCCAGGAATCGATGCAAGCAGGGTGGGCCTGCCTCGCCAGGTTCGCCGAAAGGCTACAGGGCTTTAACGCTGATCACGTCAGCGCGGTGGCCACCCAAACCCTCAGAGAAGCCAAGAACAGCGAAGTTTTTCAAAAAGAGGCCGAGAGAATCTTGGGCTTTCCGATTGATATCGTGTCGGGCAAGGAAGAAGCCCGATTAATCTATCAGGGTGTGTCCTACTTTTTGCCTCAGAACGCAGAACGGCGTTTAGTGATTGATATTGGCGGCCGATCAACTGAGTTTATCTTTGGCTTGGGCAATCAGCCTCAACAAATGGACTCCTATAGGGTCGGTAGCGTATCGTGGGCGAGCAAATATTTCGCCAGCGGTAGCCTTAAGAGCGACGCCTTTAAACAGGCTGAAGTAGCCGCCGCCTCGTTTCTCGAGGAAGCACACGGGGCGCTCAAGGAAGTTAGTTGGGACAAGGTATATGGCTCGTCCGGCACGATTGGCGCCGTCTCTGAACTGCTTAGCGCGAACCAATTGGGTGTGACTACGCAGTATGAGGTATCGCTTGAGGGCTTACTGGAACTCAAACAGATTTTGCTCGATGCCGGGCATATAGACAAAGTCCGCCTCGAAGGCTTGAAGGATGACCGCAGGCCAGTGCTCGCTGGGGGCTTGGCGGTATTGCTGGCCATCTTCCGCCTATTTAATCTAAAACAGATCGAAGCGGCAGAGGGTGCGCTGCGCCATGGCGTACTGTTTGAACTGGCCAGTCTTGACGGCCATCGTAATGACCTCAAAGAGCAAACCGTTGCCGCTTTGGTACGACGCTTTTCGGTCGACGCCGTGCAGGCCGAGAGAGTGGGTAAAGTCGCGCGTTATATTTTTTCCAGCCTCACCGACGGACTGACATTAAGAGAGGATGCCGAACAGCAATTAGTATGGGCGGCCCGATTGCACGAAATTGGGGCCTCGGTCTCGCATGAGAACAGCCACCGCCACGGCGCCTACATTCTAGAGAACACCGATGCGGTGGGTTTCTCCCGGTCGGATCTCCATCGCATTGGTCAGTTAGTGCTCGGGCAAAGAGGCAAGATCAGAAAACTCGAAGCCGACCTGGATAACGATGAATTGGTCTTGCAGTTAGTCTCCTTACGTTTGGCAGTGATTCTTGCTCATGCCAGAACCGAGCCCCGCTATTTCAGCGTGAGCTACAAGTTGGCGGGTAAGCGCAAGATCAAACTCACTCTTGGGGACGACTGGGCGGAGCAATTTCCTCAGTCTCAATTCTTGCTGTCTCAAGAACAGCTCGCCTGGGAGAAAACCAACTGGTCCATCGCGATAAACTGAGACATGACTCAAGCCAGCCCACCATCTAAGCCATCGGCCAACACCTTTAGAGCACCCATGACCGGCACCCTGGTGCAATGGCTGGCTGGTCCCGGTGAGGCTATTCAATCCGGTCAAACCATCCTCGTTCTTGAAGCCATGAAAATGGAGCATGAAATTCTTGCAAGCTGCGACGGTCAGCTCGATCATACGTTCTTTGCCTCAGGCGAAACAGTGGAAGAAGGCGAGGCTTTGTTTACTTGGTCGCCCTCGGCGATACTGGCTCCAACCTCATCCTCGCTTCAATCCGAAGTGGCTCCCTTTGAGGAGGCGCAAGGCCGCCCCCCTACATCGTTACGTGTCGACCTTCAACAACTGAATGTGCGCCTAGGGTTCACTCTCGACGAAAATCGTCCCAACGCAGTCGCTAAACGACGCGAACGCGGCCAGCGCACGGCGAGAGAAAACATCGCCCAGCTTTGTGACCCAAAAAGCTTTATGGAGTACGGCGCATTAACGGTCGCGGCCCAACGTTCCAGACGCAGCCTAAACGACTTGATAGTCAACACTCCGGCGGACGGCATGATTACAGGCGTGGCCACCATCAACGCCCACCACTTCGGCAAAGAGCACAGCAGTTGCGCCGTACTAGCCTACGATGCCACTGTGCTTGCCGGCACACAGGGCGCGATGAATCACAATAAGACGGATCGCTTACTTGACGTAGCTCTGCAACACCGTTTACCCGTCGTGCTTTTCGCCGAGGGCGGCGGCGGTCGCCCAGGTGATGTCGATCAAGTCATGGTCGCAGGCCTTCATATCACCACGTTCTCGAAATTCGCCTCGCTTTCTGGAGAGGTCCCAGTGATAGGCATTGTGTCCGGGCGTTGCTTTGCCGGTAACGCGGCGTTGCTAGGATGCTGCGATGTGATCATCGCCACGGCCAATAGCAATATCGGTATGGGCGGCCCGGCAATGGTTGAAGGTGGGGGCTTAGGCGTGTTCGCACCGGAGGACATTGGCCCTACGGATGTTCAAACCTCCAACGGGGTCATCGACTGCCTCGTGGCAGACGAGCCCGAAGCCATTGAGATCGCCAAGCGCTACTTAGGTTTTACACAGGGCTCGCTCACTACATGGCAGGTGCCGGATCAAACCCTGTTGCGTGAAGCCATCCCCGAGAACCGACTGCGAAGTTATGACGTTCGCAAACTCATCAGTGGCCTCGTGGATCTTGACTCTGGCTTAGAGCTACGCCCACTCTTCGGGAAAGGCATCCTGACCTATTTCGCCAGAATCGAGGGTCAGCCCATAGGCTTGATGGCCAACAACACGGTCCATCTTGGCGGAGCCATTGATGCAGATGCCGCAGACAAAGCGGCACGCTTCATGCAAGTTTGCGAAAGCTACCACCTGCCCGTCATTTCCCTTGTCGACACTCCGGGCTTCATGGTCGGGCCAGACATCGAAAAGAAGGCTCAGGTGCGTCACGTCAGCCGTATGTTCGTGACTGCCGCGAAATTGACGGTACCGTTTTTGTCGGTCGTGCTTCGTAAGGGCTATGGCTTGGGTGCGATGGCCATGGCTGCGGGCGGTTTCCATTCACCCCTTTTCTCGGTATCTTGGCCAACTGGTGAGTTCGGCGCCATGGGCCTTGAAGGTGCCGTCAAGCTTGGCTTCAAAAAAGAGCTTGATGCCCAGCCCGAAGGTGCTCTGCGTGACGGCTTGCAAGCCAAGTTATTAGCCACCTACTACGAGCGCGGGCAGGCGACCAATATGGCGACGATGCTCGAGATAGACGCGGTCATTGATCCCGCCGACACTCGCTCCTGGTTGATCCGAGGCCTTCAGGCGGGGCTACAACAAAGCGCTTCCCGTCTAAGCGTTACGGCGACAGGTCGGCGGTTCATAGATACTTGGTGATCACAACGATCTGCATCGGAGGATCTGCATCGGGAACGGCTACATCTCACAAAAGCTTGACCCTGGGCAAGATACGCTGGGCGTTTTCGTAGTCAATCTTCCTGAGAATTTGGGCGTCAAAAAGCTTACTGAGGTTATTAACATGCTCCAGCGAAGTTCGGTACGGATAATCGCTACCAAAGACAATTTGAGAGTGATCAATCATCTTCGTGATTGAGGCCATTGCAATCGGGTTAGAGGCTTGCGCGGTGTCATAATAAAAACGCCGAATTTCTCCCATAACACTTTCCCCGGTCATGCCACGCTCCTTCATGCCCGGCATACTCACCGCTTGAACCGCAAAACGCTCAGTCAGAGCGCTAATAGTGCCGCCGCCATGCGAAAAGATGAAATTGATGTCCTTACAGCGCATCGAGGTACCAGAGAAAATCAAGCTGGCGATGGTGCGCGTCGTGTCGGTGCCGTACTCGATAATGACCGAGGGCACACCAGTGCTCAGATTGCGGCAACAGGCGGGCTCATTGGGGTGCGTGTAGGCGGTGGCTTTGCGGCGCTGCAGCTCATCCATCACGGGTGCGAACGCTTTGTCACCGAGGAGCTTGTCCCCATAGCTCGTCATGAACGCCACTCCATCACATTTGAGAACATCAAAGGCGTAGGCAATCTCGCGCAAGGTTTCATCAACATGAGGCATGGGTAGCAAAGCGAAGAGGCCAAACCGTCCAGGGTGGTCGCCGGCAAGCTTTCGTGCGTACTCGTTCGATGCACGCGCTACTTCTGCCGCCTCCTTGGGATCAAGAAACCCGACGGCCGGCAAGGTCGGCGATGTCATGGCCGTGCTGATGCCGGCCTTGTCCATATCATCCAGAGATCGTTGCACCGTCCAGTTATTGACCGGGGGCGAATCTAGCTTCGATTTTTTGAGCGCACTCACCCAGGGTGGTGGGGCAATATGATGATGCACATCGATTCGGGAGCTTTGAGTCTTGATGGGCGTACTCACGCAAGCGGCCAAGGCGCTCAACCCCAGGCCTCCAAGTCCTAATGAACGGGCACTGGCAGCGCCTAAACTACTCAGAGAGCCTTGCAGAAAGCCGCGACGAGTCGCACCCTTGATGCAGGCACAGGCCCACCTGTGATCGTTTGATTTTCCCAACCTGCTCTCCTCACAATTTAGTCATACTTTAATTGGAGCACTTTGCGATGGCGCTGAGGCGAAAGAGTTTCAGTTTCGGTACCGGCCATGAGTTTTGGCCGTGGCATTACTACCTTCTGACGATGACGCAGATGGTTAAAGAATCCTATCGCGCCGTAAAACTTGCGCCAAGCCATTGCACTTTGCGTCGAAGAAGTCCCCGCGGCGATGGCCATACCCTAGGCTTTGACAGTTACTGTCGTATTAGGCAGAAAACGCTGAGGTTTTCCAATTTAGGGTATCCTCCGGCGCTCTTTCTATCGACGTCATGAACCAAGCCCAAACCGCTGTAATCAAGAGCCCGCTGGCCGAGCAGGTAAATATTCGCCGTACTTTCGCGATCATTTCTCACCCCGACGCTGGCAAAACCACCATCACCGAAAAACTCCTCTACTTTGGCGGAGCCATTCAGGTTGCAGGCGAAGTGCGCGCTCGCAAAGCCAGCCGCCATGCCACTTCCGACTGGATGGAACTTGAAAAGCAACGCGGCATTTCAGTGACTTCGTCGGTGATGCAGTTTCCGTACCGCGAGCACATCATCAATTTGCTCGATACACCTGGGCACCAAGACTTCTCGGAAGACACCTACCGCACGCTCACGGCCGTTGATTCTGCGGTGATGGTGATTGACTCGGTCAACGGCGTAGAGTCGCAGACCATTAAGCTGCTCGAAGTGTGCCGTCTACGCGATACGCCAATCATCACCTACATTAACAAGATGGACCGCGAGGGCCGTGCACCAATCGATCTCCTCGATGAAATTGAGAGCGTACTCAATATCGAATGCGCACCGATGACCTGGCCGATTGGTGCCGGGAAACAATTTCGCGGTGTCTATAACCTTTACACCGACAGTATTCTGTTCTTTGATCCGCAGGGCGAACAACGTTCCAGCACCATCAAAGGCCTAGACAATCCAGAGCTGGATGCACGCCTTGGGGCGCAAGCCATTGAGTTGCGCTCGGAAGTAGAACTCGTGCGCGGCGCCTCGCACCCTTTTGATAAGGAAGCTTATCTGGCAGGCAAGCAGTGCCCGGTGTATTTTGGCTCAGCCATCAATAACTTTGGCATTCAAGCACTGTTAGATGCACTGGTCGAGCTCTCGCCTGCGCCACGTTCGCGCGAGGCCACCACTCGCGTAGTGGACGCACTGGAAACACCGTTCACTGGTTTTGTCTTTAAGATTCAAGCCAATATGGATCCGCGTCACCGTGACCGGATTGCCTTTATCCGTGTATGTTCCGGGCGCTTCGAGCGAGGTATGAAGGTCAAGCATGTGGGCATCGAAAAAACCATTGCGATCAACAACGCGATTACCTTCATGGCGCAGGATCGCAACACCACCAATGAGGCCTTCGCGGGGGACATCATTGGCGTGCCAAACCACGGCACAATACGCCTGGGCGATACCTTCACAGAAGGTGAGATGTTGCATTTCACCGGCATTCCCTCGTTTGCTCCAGAGTTGTTTCGAGCCGTTCGCTTACGCAACCCAATGAAGGCCAAGGCTTTGCAAAAAGGCATTGATCAATTGGTGGAGGAAGGTGCGACCCAAGTGTTTCGCCCGCTCGGCAGCAATGAGCTCATTATCGGCGCCGTCGGGGCTTTGCAATTTGACGTCGTAGCGTATCGCTTAGAAAATGAGTATGGCGTAGACGCCGTGTTTGAGCCCACCTCTACCGTCACTGCGCGCTGGTTACGCGGCGACGAAACTGAGATTAAACAACTCATCACCACACAAGGCCATAGTGTTGGGCTCGATGTGGCCGGTGAACATGTTTATCTGGCACCCAGCTCGGTGAGCCTAATGATCATGCAGGAGCGCTTCAAAAACATTCAGTTTATGAAGACTCGAGAAGTGGTGCGCGTGAGCCAGACTTTAGAGTAAGAGCGGGAAAGCAAAGGCAATCGCCTCTGACAAGATTATCTGGACTGCGCAACTCAAGCTCGCAGCTCCACCGAGCGAGCGCCCCTAAAGCAGATCAATAGCATTCTGACCTGACCAACGGCTCGGTTAAGACTCGCTCCCGGCAAGAGTTCATGGCATATTGAAAACCATGGAAGATTCATTGAGGGTTCCCTATGGCATTTCAAAAAAATAACACCCAAGCAAGCAAACTGTCAGCGCTTTCCAAGGAGCTGAACATGCCAGTTCGGGACATCATGCTTTCAGACGAGCATCTCGATCAAGTCTGTCCCATTTTCTATGAAGGCTTACCCAAGCTAGCGCGCATGTCGATGAGCAAGGAAAAGTTCAAGACGTTCTTTATTAACCAGCGCAGTAAGTTGGCCGATCAGATGTTTCCTCAGGCGAAGTCAGTCGCTTAATACCTCGAGAAATACTCTCTACTTTGGAATTGAACGGGGTCTTGCGCGCATTTAAAACGTAGCCACTCGCTACGGGCAATCTGACCGTAGTACTCAACAAAGTCGTGACCGAAACCGGTCCGCAATACGAGATCGGCCTGCAACGCAAGCGCCGCAAGCTCCAAGTTCGCAGGTAGCGCTTTCAGAGCGGCTTGAGAGGCGTTGCCAGCCGATGGCGGCACCAATTTTCGCGCAACACCATCTAAACCGGCATAAATCTGGCTGGCAATATAGAGGTAGGGATTGGCCATAGGCTCGCCGAGCCGATTTTCAATTCTGGTCGCAGCATCACCCGGTCCACCAATCAATCGCAACATTGCTCCACGGCTGTCGTGGCCCCAACTAGCTGTTTGAGGAGCGAGTGCGTGAGGACGAAATCGCTCGTATCCGTTCACGGTGGGCACGGCCAGGGCGCACATTCCATGAGCGTGCTCCATCAGTCCGCCCATGTACTGGCCGCCGGTTTCAGACAGATAGGCTCGTGCCGAACATGCGTTCGGAGGGGCAAGTTGTTGAGCCACAGGCATCAACAAATTCTCACCACGCGCATCCACCAGCGATTGATGCAGGTGCCAGCCGCTAGACATCACGTTTGGAAACGGTGGGCGACATACAAAGCTTGCGTAATAGCCTTCACGCCGCAGGGCCTGACGCACTATGTTTCGAAACAGCACCATGTTATCGGCCGCCGTGAGGGCATCGGTCGGATCAAACACCGCTTCCAGTTGACTCGGGCCAAACTCAATTTCCAAGGATTGTAAGGGTAGGCCCAAACTCAAAGCGGTGCGCTCAATAATGGTCATTGGAGCTTCGCACATCGTCGTGTAATCGTCTCCAATCAAGCGATACCCAGGATGCAACATCTCCACGTCGGGGGCCTGTCCAGGCCAGTCCGCCAAATAGGGGTCGAATTGTGGGGCATTATCCTTTATTTTATAAACATGAAACTCTACCTCTAAGCCGCAACGCATTGACCAGCCGCGCGCTGCCAAGCTCTTCAAGGCTTGGCGCAAGAGTCTTCGAGTATCCCAGGCCACCGGTGTACCGTCAGGAAACCAGGTTTCGCAGCGCAATAAGCCCGTGCTCGCATCCCAAGGCAAACTCAATAGGGTGAGGGGATCGGCGCGCAACAAAACGTTACTGGCTTGTGCGAAGCGCTCCAGGCCATTGAAGGCTTTCAAGGCCTGGAGGTCAAATACCGGGAAGGCAGTTTTGTCGGCATGGTCCTTCAGCATCAAGGTGCCGGCCATGCCCACGCCGCTGTACAAGGCGCGCAGCGCAGCAGCTTTCAAGAGCGTCTTGCTGCGCAAGGCCCCGTGGAGGTCGCACCAGGTGAAACGGATGCGCTCGAAGCCTGCCGCTTCGATACGACGAGTCAGGTCAGTGTAGTCGGTTGCCTGCATTGGAGCGGTGCTAGCCAAGGTCAAATACAGTGTTCATTTGAGGCTTTCAGTCTACCGTTTTCGCATTAAGGCTTAAAGCCGCGGCTGGCCTCAACCAAGTGGCTTTTGTGCGTTTAGCCTCGGCAGTATCCTGCCAAAACTTCATCCAGCCTTGAGCAGGCGCAATGCCATCGACCGTATCGGGGCCGCGAACATGAGCCGCCTGCTCTTGAGTGAAGACCGCCGGGGGTACGCCGCCTGCCTCGACCGTGTCAATCGCCTCAAGTAGCTGCCGGCGATTGGCCATAATCACCTTATCCGTTGTACCCAAATGCTCACGGGTGCGATCGGCAATTTCACCCATACTCTCCACGGCCCACTGATCATGCACATTGATGTCATCTTCGCCCATTCCAAGATAGGTTCTGGCGTGCTGCTCCTGAGGGTTGTAACCCCAATTGTTGTGACGCCCCATCACCGGCGCGTAGGTGGGCGCTGGATTGCCTTTGAGACGCTGGTTACGCATCGTCTCCTTATCCAATGGCCCTTCGAAACTGGTAAAGATGGAATACCAGTAAGTGTGAGTATCGTCGACCGGCAGATGCAATTGAGTAATGGTGATAGTCTCCGAGAGAGGAATTACGAACCCCAGTGGAAACAAGCTTTGCGTGACTCGCACATGAGTGAACTTCTCGCTCAGTGCGCGCAGGGTCGTAATTTGACAACCCCAGTCGCGCGTCTCAAAACGAATTTCGGGGGAAGTGCTCTCACGCATGATGCGCGTCATCGGCCAGCGCTCTCCTTCCACGTCACCGGCACTGGCACCTCGAAACTGGCGACCATAGGTGCGACGACCAGCCTCGTCCAGCACCTCATCGCCAAAATAACGATGTAGGAAAGAGGGGTGGGAGGGATCGATCCCAACTTCCACACACTGCAGCCAATTAGCATGCCATAAGCCCTTAAAGGCAAAGCTGTGCGAATGGGGCGCCGCGAAGCAATCAAAGGCCGGAAATGCCGGAGGCTCCATACCTTTTGGCCCAAGCCATCCCCACAGCACGCCCGCCTTCTCAACCACCGGGTAAGTTCTCTGTTGGATACGCGTACAAAGCGTACTGCCCATTGGCTCACCCGGCGTTTCCAGACAGGAGCCATCCGCCGCAAACTTCCAGCCATGAAAAGGGCAACGTATGCCCTCGGGCTCATAACGCGCAAAGGCGAGATCGGCGCCGCGATGCGGGCAATCCCTATCCATCAAGCCCCAACGCTTTTGAGCATCCTGAAACAACACAAAATTTTGTCCGAGAGCACGCACGGCTTTTAAGGGCCGCTGCGACATGGCCGAATCAAACTGCGGGTTGAACTCATCGACAAGGGCGAGGGGCTGCCAGTAACGTCGCAATAATGCGCCACAGCCGGTATCGGGGCCGACTCTTGTGATTCGTTCGTTTTGATCTGCTCTCATGGCTGGCGTACTTCCTTGTTAATCCAGTGCATAAATACAGGGCGTAAATACAGGGCTAATCTATCACGGCAAAGCGCCCAGCCACGTCTTTTAGGCCAACTTCATCAATGATTTCCGCAAGGCGCGCGCGCGCCTTGCCGCGAGCCACGTCGGGATGACGAGTAGCCACGATCAGCTCGTTCTTCATACTGTGCTCCCACCCGACCAATTCAGTTACGCTTACTTTGTAGCCTGAAGCCTCGAGTCGTAAGCAGCGCATAACATTGGTGATTTGTGCACCAAACTCTCGAGTGTGCAAGGGGTGGCGCCAAAGCTCACTCAAGGCTCCCTTCTTCATCGCCTCGCTTTTTCCCAGGCGCAAAACCGAAGCGACTTCGGCCTGACAGCAGGGCACCACCACAATATGGGTCGCTTTGCGTGCCAGGCCAAAAGCAATGGCGTCATCTGTGGCCGTGTCACAGGCGTGCAAAGCAGTGACCACATCAATGCGCTCAGGTAGCTGTCTGGAGGCGAGCGCTTGGTCAGCGGCAACATTCAAGAAGCGCATCCCTTTAAAACCAAACTGCTGCGCTAGCGCTTGCGACTGCTGTACCAGGGTCTCACGTATCTCGATACCAATCACGGTACCACCCTGTTTTGCAAACCAAGCGTTCCAAAGCATGAAGCCCAGATACGACTTGCCCGCCCCATGATCGACCAAGCAAATGTTGTCTAAACCGGCAACGCTACATTGATCTAGCAAAGGAGTGATGAACTGCAGTAAATGTTTAACCTGCTTGAGCTTGCGGCGGCTGTCTTGATTGAGCTGCCCGTCGCGGGTCAGGATATGTAAGGCTTTTAGAAGGTGCGGGTTGAACCCCTCAAGTTCGTCATTGCCCTTCGGCGCTTCCACTTGTTTTTTCGAGTCTAGTTTCGTAGCCATTAAAGTACCGATCCTTTGCGCCAAAGCAAAATTAGGCTGGCCAGCATTACCGCATCAAACAAATAGGGGCCAAGAGGGGAGTAACTATAGAGCGCCCCCGCGATCAATGGCCCGAGCACAGAGGCGGCCCCCATCGCCGAGGTGCTATGCCCCGCAGCCTCACCCACCTCTTCAGGCTTGACTGAATTCGCACTCTCGGCTTGAAAGGCGGGCCAGAGCATGCCAAGGCCAAAGGCCGATGTGAAAAAGCCTACGCACATCACCCAAACAGAAGGAACCACTTGCAAAACAAGAGGCGTCAGACCGAAGCCAACTGCCGCAATCGGCGCACCCGCTAAGGCCAGGCGGCGTGGCGGCCAACCCAGCTTGGACACCATAACTTGGGCCATCAAAAAGGCAACACCGACACTGGTGAGCGCGGCACCCGCGGCGCCCGCCGCGTTTTTCGGGGCCAATTTCAAAATATCGATGGCGAGGAATCCGACGGTAAGCTGCGCCGTCATGATGACAAACATGCATGCGAACGCCGTGAGAACGGCCTTACGGATACGTGGGTCCAAAATCGAGAGCCGTCTCTTGCCGACACTCATGGGCGGTAACTTTGAGCTCGGCAAGAACCAGCCAATCGTCATCATGCCGAGCAAAGGGACCAATCCAATCACCCAAAAAGGAATCCCCAGGCCAAGTCGACTGAGGACGGCCGCCAATGCGGGACCCATGATCATACCCAAGCCTTGCGCAGCCCCGAGAGCGGCCATGGCCGAGGAGCGCTTATCGATCGGGGTGTGATCGGCAACCCAGGCCTGTGAGGCCACGGGAACCGCACCATAAGAAAAGCTCATAGCAGAGCGCAGGGCAAATAACGCGACCGTAATGGCGAAGACACCGAGCGCCGCACTCAAACCCGACTGGATCACCAAGGCCACGCAAAGTAGGGAGATGCCCATCCCGGACAACCCCAACATCACAACTTTCTTGCGACCCAAACGATTGCTCAAACGACCCCAGGGCGCGCCAGAGATCATCATGAAAACCCCCGCGAGACTCAAAATGGCTCCGGCCTGCCAATCGGGAATGCCGAAGTTACGCAGGGCTGGGCCGAAAACCGCATTGAGTCCCATCAGCGCCATCGAGCCGCAAAGACTGCCCACCATTAAAGGCCATATTGCGGGTCTGGTGTTTTCAGATTGAGACAATGTTCCTACCTACTCGCATTCATTGACGATACTGCCACAAGCCTTTGGCCTGACCTCACAAATGGGAACGAGAGCGAAAAACATAAAGCCAAGGAATGACGAAGAGCCTATTTTAGATCACGAAGCACCTTGCATCTGGCCGACGCAGTCTAAAAAGCCCCACTGAGGTCAAACGATCCAGAAAAACGTGGTCTGGACTCTCGGTCCGGCCTAGCGAAGGTACACTAACTCAAGATTATTTTGAGTTCTATTTCAGACTCATTGCATCATTTCGATGAATGATTCTTTACAACCTATTTTCTGGAGACTTCCATGCTGACACTTTGCGGCTTTGCGCTTTCGAATTATTACAACAAAGTCAAAATGTGCCTTATTGAAAAAGGCGTGGCTTTTGAAGAAAAAACCGTCATGACTGGCAAAGCTGCCGAGGGCTTCCTCGACCAAACACCTTTGGGCAAAGTGCCCTTCCTTATTACTGAGAAAGGTGCGCTCTCAGAATCCCAAGTCATCATGGATTACATCGAGCGTGCCTACCCTGCGCATCCCACCCTGCCTGCAGACGCCTTTGAAGCCTCCAAGCAACTCGAGCTAGACCACAATCACATCCACCTCCCGCCTGCGGGCCGCCGCCAGTAATTCTTCTCTTTTCTG
>JANLRI010000115.1:0-6340 GCA_031361565.1 Betaproteobacteria bacterium
TTGCTGACATTTTGAAGGTGGGCGCTTTGGCTTGCTTGTCTCCTTTGCAGTCGGTGCTCGCGGTGTTGGTGGTCACCGGTCTGGTGGCTCGTCTGGGTATCGTGCCTCTGGCGGGTTATAGCATTGGTCAACGACTAGAGTTTCTTTTAATCCCTATTGCCTTCGGTATTGGGGTGGCCTCGGTACCGATGGTGGGCATGGCGATGGGGGCTGGCAACTTTTTACGTGCTCGCAAAGTCGCTTGGACCGCGGGCTTCGTTTCGGCGCTTAACCTCGCTGTAGTTGGTCTAATCGTGACCATGTTCCCTCAGCTTTGGGCCGGTATGTTCACCAGCGATCCGGCGGTGCTCGACGCGGCGCACCAGTATTTGCGGTGGGCCGGCCCTGCCTTCGGTTTTTTCGGGTTTGGTTTGACCTTGTACTTTGCCTCGCAGGGCTCGGGCAAGGTGCTCGGCCCGGTGCTGGCGTCGACCTTGCGTTTAATTGTGGTGGCCGGTGCAGGCGCGTGGCTGACGACGTGGGTGCGCGAGCCTTGGCCTTATTTTGCTTTAGTCGGGGCGGCGATGGTGATCTATGGTCTATCGACGGCTGTCTCCATTCGACTCACCGCCTGGGGCCCCCGAAAGTAGCTCATCGTCGATAAGTGACGACCCAACGGTCGTCTTTATCTAGATGAGCAAGGTTTGCTCACTCAATTCTCTGTCTTCGGCGATGGCTTTTGCACGCTTAGTGGCCTGCTTGGCCGCATACATTTCTTTGTCAGCGTGAACCAGCAGCGATTCAATGCTGAATCCGTCGCTTGGAGCGATGGCCAAGCCGATGCTGGCACCCACCTCAAGCTTGAGCTCATCCAATTCTATCGGTGCGCAAATGACTTCTTTGAGTTTCTCCTGCACAGCAGCAGCTTCTGCCCGGCTTTGCATGTTTTTGAGTAGGACTACAAATTCATCGCCGCCAAATCTAGCCACAACGTCTTCATGTCGCAATGCATTCGCCAATCGTTTTGCGACCACCGCCAAGACCCGATCACCGGTGGGATGTCCAAAGCAATCGTTAATGATTTTAAAACCATCGAGATCGATGGAAAGGATTGCCAGTTTCCCTGGCTCATGGGCCGACGGGTCCGGAGCCGGAGGAAGTGCCTTGGTGCGAATAGACAGGTCGCCCACCAGATGCTGAATCGCACGTCGCCCGTCAATCATGAACTGATAGCGATTGGCCAGGCCGGTAAGCGCATCATGTTGTGCAAAAAAGCTCAGTTCGTCGGAGGCTTTCTTGGTCGCGGTAATGTCACTGACCAGCCAAAGCAATTTGGGAATCGGGTTACCTGGGTCGGCGAGACGAGCCTCAAGCGCGAGCCATATGCTTTCGCGCCGATCCGCGTGCAACTCGATACTGAACTTGAGCGCCCCCTTTCGTCTCACTCGGTCAAGCACGCGTGGCATGAGGCGCCCGATGAATTTCGGATTTAAACCACCCCTAAGTACAATTTCAGTAAGGTTCGGACCGTCGGCGACATAGAGGTCTCTCCCGACGAGATCCCTAAAACGTTGATTGGAGAGCAGGACTTCGAGCCCTTCGGTGATAGCAATGGCGACCGTATCATTGGCCATGAGGGCCTGGTACTGGCGATCAAGAGAGTCGCGACGCTGTCGCTCAGAAAGAATCGAAAATAACGCGCGACGGTGCATAAACAGCATGCGAATCGACAATCCGTAAAAAAAGATAAGGAGGTAAGTCAGAGTCCCTTGGCCGGGCGTATCTCCGTGGATCTGTGTGAAGAATGCCACCATCGTTAAAGGTGCCGTCATCGCCAAGAAGGAGGGAAAACTTCCCGCAAGAAAATGTAAAGTCATCATGCTGGCCATGGCCGCCGCAAGGATGAGACTGGTCCCCATTTCAGGGGAATGGCGCAGCAACAATACGCCCCAAAAAGCGAATCCGCAGCCAATTAATAAGGAATAGCCGAAGTAGCCTGCCTCCAAGCGAAGGCTCTCCTTACGCTCAAGAATTTTGCCTTCGAAAGGTGAGACCCAGCGATACCTCAGGTAGATCAGCACGACAATCACAACCGAGAGTTGCGCGAATTGAATCCCCGGAATCATGCCGTGACTGACCGAATAGATCAGTAATAACGACAAAACCCCCACGAAGATGGTTTGCCGACCACGATTGACAATAAATTCGAAGGCCCGATAACTCGGAATCGCCGGAGAAGAAGCCCAAACGCGATATAGATTACTCGACATTTAAACGCCCCTGAGAGTTCTTAACAAATTTTAAACTTTCTCCGGGCCGCGAGCGAGTTCAGCCGACCAATGGCGACGATTGATGTTTAACTGGTGGATTGCGGCGTGCTTGTCATCCCTGCGACGATACTCGCCACAGCTTGTGTCAACTTCTTGACGTAGGGAATGTGCAGGAACTCGTTTGGGCCGTGGGCGTTGGATTTGGGTCCCAAGACCCCAGTGATTAAAAACTGAGCCTTGGGGAAGTAAGAGCCCAGCATATTCATGAAGGGTATTGTGCCGCCTTCGCCAATATAGGCCGCGCTTTTGGAAAAGTGTTTTTGAGAACAGCTTTCCAGCAGATTAGTGAGCCAAGGTGCGGTCGGCGGTGCGTTCCAACCCGTCGCCGCCCAATCGGATTTGAAACTGACCCGCGCGTTGTAAGGAGGGTTGTCTTCCAGCAATTTTTTCAAATGTGCGCTGGCTCGCTCGCCGTCTACCGTGGGCGGGAGCCGCATGGATAGTTTTAAAGCGGTGCGTGGCCGCAACACGTTACCGGCCTCATCGGGTTGAGGTAGGCCGGCTGCACCGGTCACGGAGAGTGCCGGCCGCCAGGTGCGCGCCAAAATTGCTTCGACGGGGTCGGTCGTCGTGGGCATGGCGTAAAGTCCTGCCGTTGAGGTGCCGACCTGGAAAGACGAAGCGGTGTGCGCTTGCCCTGGTTCATGCGAGCAGCCCACCCAGGGAAAAGTAGACCACACGCTGTCGCCAAGAATATTGCCTGCGTTTTTAGCCTGCTGCATACGCTCGGAGGGCACCTGGGCGTGAAAGCTCTCAGACAACACTCGACCGCTCTCGACATCATCAATTCGGTTGAGTAGCTTACGTGCGATTCGGAAAGATGAAGGCACAATGCCACTGGCCATGCCTGAATGCACGCCCTCTTCCAAAATCTCAACACTGAGCACGCCGCCAATCAAGCCACGTAATGAAGTCGTCACCCATAATTGTTCGTAATTTCCGCAGCCGGAATCAAGACCAATGACCAGCTTGACATCGCCTAACCTCGGGCTAAGGAGCTCTAAGTACGCAGGCAAGTCAAAGCTGCCGCTTTCCTCGCAGGTTTCAATCAGTCCTACGCAGCGTGGCCGGGCGGCACTTTGCAAATCTACGGCCGCTAGCGCGGTAAGGGCTGCGAATAAGGCATAGCCATCATCGGCGCTACCGCGACCGTATAACTTGTCATCCGCAATGACTGGTTTCCAGGGTCCTAAACCTTCGCGCCAACCGCTCATCTCGGGCTGCTTATCGAGGTGGCCATAAAAAAGAATGGTTTGATCAGAGCCCAGGCCCTGGGTGGCCGGTAAGTCAAAGTAAATGCAAGGCGTTTTACCCTCGATGTTGATGACTTCGAGGTTCAGTCCCGCGAGCGCTTGTTGTCCCGCAATCTGGCTCGGAAAAGTCAGCGCCCAGTCGCGAGCCATCTTGATGACCTGATCCAGATGGCCATGGGCAGCCCAACTGGCATCGAAAGCCGGAGATTTCGCAGGGATTTTGACGTAGTCCACTAAGCGCGGCAGGATATCTCGGTCCCATTGTTGCTCGATAAAGTGGGAGAGATCGCTGAGATTCATGATTGGCCTTGGTTCAGTATGGAGGTGCACCGTACGGGCATGCAGCAGATTAGCTTATATTCTCCCTCTAACTCGCCTTCGCGTCTTCACTTATGACACAAATTTCTCAGGCTGAACTTCCAATTTACCGCAGCGATGGTGTTGTGATCCCTGCTTTTCGTCACGCCAAAAGCAAGGTCGGTGCTCTCTGTCCGAGCTTGGGCCTTCTTTGCAATTACAGAAACGAGTCCCTATGAGTTTGCGTCGGGAATTCTTAAGAAATACTCTGGCGACGAGCGCGGTTATGAATCTGTCGGCGATTTCGCGCTATGCATCTTTAATTGGAACGTCCACATTGCTTGGCTTGAGCTCAAGCTTCACGCCCGGTTGCACGGGTTTGTCCGGGCCCGTGCCCCGATCCGTCGTGATGCAAGACTTGGATGTTCCGTTTGTAACTACCCCGGACAATGTGGTGCTCAAGATTCTCGAGATGGCCAGTGTGTCGGACCGGGATTTTTTGCTGGATCTGGGTTCCGGCGATGGCCGCATTCCAATTACCGCGGCGCTGAAACAGGGTACCCGTGGTCTCGGCGTCGAGATCGATCCCCAGTTAGTTTGGCGCAGCAAAGAAAATGCCAAGATCGCCAAAGTTGATCACTTGGTCGATTTTAAAGTTCAGGACTTGTTTGAAACCGACTTAAGCCAGGCCACTGTGATCACCCTGTATCTCCTGCCGGATGTGAACATGAAGCTGCGCCCCGCGTTACAGAAACTAAAATCCGGCACCCGTATCGTTTCACACGATTGGGACATGGGTGATTGGGAGCCGACCCAAACTGAGCGTATCGCAGCGCCCGAGAAAAAAGTCGGCCTGATTAAAGAAAGCAAAATCATGCTTTGGGTCGTGCCCTAGTGTGGAACGCCACACTAGGGCACGGACTTAAAATGGTTTTCATCAACTCCTAGATATTACGGCCGCCCTTGGTTTTTTCATCGCACGCGTTTTTAGTCTTTCTTCTGCTCGTCCTGCTCGGTTACGCCGTAGTGGCACGCATCGGTGCAAGCAGCGCGCCTAAGCATTTCCTCACCTTTGCGTCACTGGTGTTTTACGGGTTTTGGATCCCGGCCTACCTAGTTCTTTTGGGGGGCTCGGTGATGGTCAACTACGGCCTAGCCGGGTTGATTCGAAAGAACCTGGGTCATGCGCGCGCCCATCATTGGCTTGTTCTGGGCGTGGTGCTGAATTTAGGACTGATTGGCTACTACAAGTATTTGGACTTTTTGATCACAAGTTTCAATTGGGGTTTTGGGGCTCAGTTGCCGCTACAGCACATTCTGCTGCCCATCGGCATTTCCTTCATTACCTTTCAGAAGATCAGCTTTTTAGTCGATACTTATCGTGGCAAAGTGGGCGAAGTTCCTTTTCCCGATTTTCTTTTCTTCATCGCCTTTTTCCCGCAGCTTATCGCCGGTCCCATCGTCACCCAATCAGACTTCTTGTATCAGGTCAGGCAGAAGAGAAATCACTGGTCGCTGAATCCGTACGGTCTCGCGGTCGGCTTTGCTATTTTTTCAGCCGGGCTCTTCAAGAAAACTATTCTTGCTGACCAAATCAGCCCCTATGCCGACCATTTGTTCAACACGGCAGCGACGGGCGGTGCTGTCGGTTTTATGGATGCGTGGATCGGCGCCATGTCGTATAGCTTTCAGATTTATTTTGATTTTTCGGGCTACTCGGATATGGCGGTCGGCCTCGCCTTCCTGTTTGGTTTTCGGCTTCCCATCAATTTCTTCTCTCCCTATAAAGCGGCCAGCATTCGCGAGTTCTGGCGGCGCTGGCATATCAGCCTGTCCAATTTTTTGCGGGACTATCTTTACATTAGCTTAGGGGGTAACCGTCATGGCTTCACAAGAACCCTGTGCGCCTTGTTGGCCACGATGCTCTTAGGAGGGCTATGGCATGGGGCCAACATAACTTTCTTGGTCTGGGGCGCTCTACACGGTTTGTTTTTAGTGATCAACCATGTATATGTTCGTTCGGGGTTGCAATGGGGACGCTTTTTAGGAGGAGGCAATCGTGTCGCGCAGGGGTTCAGACATGTGCTCGCCGTGCTATCGGTCTATCTCTTGGTCAACATCGCCTGGGTGTTTTTCCGGGCAGTCGATTTGTCGACCGCGTTACGAGTGTTGAAGGCGATGTTTTTGATCACCGATCATCCTTCCTTCACACCTACGACTTATGGAGTGGTCACCTTTATCTGGTTGTACTTTATCTTGGTTTGGTGCTTGCCGAATACCGTGCAGTTGTTTCAGCGTTTCGCGGCCTATCTCCATGCGGAACGATATCTCAGCGGACAAACTCTAGATCGAGCATTAGGGTCCTTATCAAAGGGCTTATCAGACGGCTTAGCAAGTGCGCCGGACCTTGCGCGCCTGTCTTCTCACGAGGCCACGGTTAAGTCGCTTGCCGAGAAGCATCCTTGGTGGTCGTATCGCTTG
>JANLRI010000149.1:0-5027 GCA_031361565.1 Betaproteobacteria bacterium
ACAAAAAACTCCCTTATGATCCCGTCAAGAGTCTGATCGACGTCAGTCTTTTGGGAGTCACCCCTTACGCGATGGTGACCTCGCCTAGTGGGCCCTATGCAACCATTAAGGACCTGGTCGCAGCCGCAAAGGCCAAGCCGGGAGACATTCCCTTCGCCTCGGCCGGGCTGGGTAGCTCGACCCATTTGGCTGCCGAGTATTTCAACCAGACCATGGGTATTCAACTGATCCACATTCCCTACAAAGGATCGCCTGAAGCCATCCAAGACACCATCGCAGGTCGCACGGCGTTTTACATGGCTCCGATGAGTACCGTGGTCGGGCAAATCAAAGGCGGCAAGCTCAAGGCACTTGGTGTGACCACCGCTGCGCGGTCAGAAGAGGTCAATGACATTGCGACGATTGCCGAACAGGGCGTGCCGGGCTTCGAGCTCGGGCTCTGGTTCGGAGTTTGGGCGCCCGCAGGCACACCAGCCTCGGTCGTTCAAAAAATCAATGCGGACATCAATCGCGCTATGCAAGACCCGGAAGTCAAAGCGGCATATGCGAAAGGCGGTGTACGCGCCAGGCCAATGACCTCTGAAGAGTTTTCTGCCTTTGTGAAAACCGAAATTACGAAATATCAGAAGATCGCGCGGGACGCGAAGATTGAACCTCAGTGAGGCGGAGCAACAAGCGTCAAATCAAGCGTTCTGGCGAGCCATCAAAACGCTTGAAACTAAGGAAGCACTGATTTGTCATCTGTCGAAGCGCGCGTGCTTCGGTCGCCCACGCTACTAACTTGCCTCTTCGGCGCTCTGCTCCGAAATGCGCCGTAGCGCCTGCTCGAACACTTCCACGGGTTGCCCACCCGAGATCAGATGGCGATCATTAATAATAATGGCAGGCACCGCGTGAATCTCATGGCTCGCGTAAAAGCGCTGTCTGGCCCGTACCTGCGCTGCGTATTCGTCACTGTCCAAAATCGCCGCCGCTCGGGCGCTATCTAAGCCCAGGCGCCCGACAATATTCAGCAGCACGTCGCGCGCCGCCGGGTTCTTACCTTCAGTGAAGTAGGCCTTAAGCATCTCTTTCTTAAGCTGCGCCTGAATATGCTGCGGCGGCTTCTCGGGCGACACTTGGCGGGCGGCCTCATCAAGCTCACTGCCCCAATGTAGGAGTCGATGACAATCAAAGGTATTCCAGGTACGGCCACGACCGCCCAGCCGGAAATCGAAGCCGACTTCGGCGCCGCGCTGACGGATCGCCTCATAGGTTTTTGCCTGCTGGGCAGCACTGGAGCCATATTTTTGAGTTAAATGCTCGGTGATATCCTGCCCTTCGGGCGGCATATCGGGGTTGAGCTGAAAAGGCTGGAAATGAATCTCGGTTTTGACCTCGCTACCCAGGTTGCGGATCGCTTGCTCCAAGGCCCCCAGGCCCACGGCGCACCAGGGGCAGGCCACATCAGACACAAAATCAATTTTCAGGGGACGACTCGTCGATGATTGCGCAGTAGTTTCCATTGATTTTCCTCAAATCCACATCACACGATATCAAAGTACACTGCATAGCATGAACTTTGGTTTTAGATTCCGCCCGCGTGCTCTAGAGCTCTTAAACGGCTATCAGCGTTCCACCTTCCTGGCTGATCTGTCGGCCGGGGTGACGGTCGGCATTGTCGCCTTGCCGCTTGCCATGGCCTTCGCCATTGCCTCAGGACTTAAACCGGAAGCTGGAATTTTCACCGCTATTGTGGCAGGGTTTCTAATCTCAGCTTTGGGCGGATCCTCGGTTCAAATTGGGGGCCCCGCCGGAGCCTACATTGTGATTGTTTTTGGTATCGTCGCAAGATATGGTGTAGCCAATCTCATGCTGGCGACCATGTTCGCCGGGGTTCTCTTGTTCCTGATGGGTATGCTCAAGCTGGGGAATTTAATTCGGTTCATTCCGGTATCCATTGTCATTGGCTTTACCAATGGTATTGCGGTGCTGATTGCGCTATCTCAGCTTAAAGACTTTTTTGGATTGAGTGTCGCGGAACTGCCTGCCGACTTCTTTGCGAAGATGGCGACACTCGTGGAGCATGCAGACAGTTGGAACGCCAAAACTTTGGCCATCTCGCTCGGCTCACTCCTGATTGTTTTCTTATGGCCAAACGCCCAAGCTTCGAAACTGGGCCGTTCCACCGCGACGCGCATCCTATCCAAGGTACCTGGGACCATCATCGCCCTGGTCGCAGGCACCTTGGTCGTATCCGTTTTTCAATGGAACGTCGAAACCATCGGCTCACGCTTTGGTGGAATTCCTCAAACGCTTCCAGTTTTTGCATTTCCCGAATTCAAGTGGGCCAGCGTGCAACATCTTTTTGCGCCGACGATCACCTTGGCGATTCTGGGTGCAATCGAATCCCTGCTCTGTGCCAGAGTGGCGGACTCGATGACCCATGATCGACATGACCCCAACCAGGAACTCATGGCCCAGGGCATTGCCAATGTTGCGGCCCCACTTTTTGGAGGCTTTTGTGCCACCGGCACCATCGCGCGAACCGTCACCAATATTCGCTCGGGTGGGACCACACCGGTAGCTGGCCTGATTCATTCGCTCACTTTAATGCTGATTATCCTAATCGCCGCACCTCTCGCCAAAAATATACCGCTGGGGACACTTGCCGCCATTCTGATCTTCGTAGCCTACAACATGGGTGACTGGCGCGAATTCATTCGCCTAAAAAAATTCTCCATGAACTATCGCGTCATTTTGCTGAGCACCTTTTTATTAACCGTCGTAATTGATCTCACCGTGGCAGTGGAAGTCGGCTTGGCCTTGGCTTGCCTATTTTTCATTACTCGCGTCGCCACTCTCACACGGATCGAACCGGTCAAGGATCTGGACAAGCAGGGCGAGGGTGTTGCCCATCACGGCATCGAAGCGCACCGGATCATCGGTTCACTATTTTTTGGGGCCGTCGGAAAACTTGAATATTTACTCGACCCGAAACGAAAGCCTGCAAGCTTTCTCATTCTCGAAACCAGCCAAATGCTCAGTCTCGATACTACGGGAGTGGAAGCGCTTCAAAACCTGCATGCGCTGCTCGACCAGAATCATTCCAAACTTATTCTTTGCGGCCTCCAGGCACAACCCGCCTCGCTCATTCTGCGTTCAGGTTTTGCGCGGCGCATCGGCGATACCAACATCGTGGCTAGCCTTGCCGACGCTTTGATGCTCGCGCAGCAAAGCGCCCCACCTTCGTCATGACTCACCTATCTTGAGCAACGTCAAAAAACCCAAAAGCGCGGCCCCTCCAAAGCCAGTGGGACAAACAACGGCCAGCTCGCACTGGCGGCGCTCCGATCTTGTAGCCGCAGCAAAGCTCGCGACTCAGGCAACGATCGGAGTGACCCATTTAGTCGAAGAAGTGCATCAATCGGTGCTCGGTACGATGGGGTTCAAGGGCAAGCCGGTTGGCACGGACGCCCGCGTGGCAAGCAAGGGCATGACCGGCCTCGTCTACGATGCAATTCGAACCATCACACAATGGGTCGGCGGGGCGATTGATACCGGTTACAACCTTGCCCAACCCCTGCTCTCCAAAACCGGGGGCAGCGGCGCTCATCCAAACAGCACCCGAGAGCGGGAAGCCGTGCTGGCGGCTCTTAATGGCGTCATCGGAGATCGCCTGGCCAGCGCTGGCAGCCCGCTGGCAACACCGATGCACTTACGTTACCAAGGCCAGGTGCTTGACCTGAGCAAGGCTCCCTCAGACCTCAAGTTGGGAAACAAAGGGCTCGTAGTGATTCACGGTCTCTGCATGAACGACCTGCAATGGGCCCATCGCCATGGGAAGGCCAATTCTGTTGAACATAATCACGCCGAGATACTCGCCAAGACTTTTGGCTATACGCCGATCTACTTGCGTTACAACACAGGCCTCTCCATTGTCGAAAACGGGCGCGAACTTTCCAGTCAACTTGCAGGCCTGACCCAAAAATTTCCTGAAATGAAGGAGTTGAACGTACTCACCCACAGCATGGGTGGCCTGCTCATTCGCAGTGCCCTGTCTCAGGCTGCACATCCAGAAACTCCCGCAAGCAAAAGGAACGGACAGCAGAGCGACTGGCGAGGCCTTCTTGGGTGCATTGTTTTCCTAGGTACGCCGCATCACGGGGCACCCCTCGAGCGCGCCGGGCGATGGGTCGATCTGCTCTTGGGCAGCACGCCATTTAGCGCCCCATTCAAACGTCTCACGCAATTGCGCAGCGCCGGCATTACCGATTTACGCTACGGTTATTTAAACGCAGACCATCGCCCTCTGCCCTTACCCGAAGGGGTCGCTTGCTTTAGCGTGGCGGCCACGACCGCCGGCAAACGCAGCGTGCTGGCGGATCGCTTGCTCGGCGATGGTCTGGTGCCGCTTGAGAGTGCCCTGGGTATCCACAAGACCCCATCGAAGTCCTTGTATTTCCCCAGTCAGCGACAAAGGATTTTCTACAAAATGAACCACATGGAGCTCCTTTACCGGCCGGAAGTAGCCGAGCAACTGGTTGAATGGTTTCGGGGTTCCAAGAGCACCGTTCCGATCCTCTCCAGGTCGAGCCAAGATTTTACGAAAGAGCGATAAAATTGACATCCCCCATTCGCCTCTAACCCCTGTAAACGGACCTCCCCCATGAACGAAGCTCTGATTATCGATGCCTGCCGCTCACCTCGCGGCATTGGCAAAGCGGGCAAAGGTGCCCTATCCGACATGCATCCCCAGCATCTAGGGGCGGCCGTACTCAAGGCCTTGGCCGAGCGCACCGGCATCAACACCGGCGATGTCGATGACATTATCTGGGGCACGAGCGCTCAGCGCGGCACCCAAGGCGGCGATTTGGGTCGTATGGCGGCGCTGGATGCGGGCTACGACATTCGCGCGAGTGGCGTCACCCTCGATCGCTTTTGTGGCTCCGGCATCACTACAGTGAGCTTGGGTGCGGCTACGATTATGTCTGGCTTTGAAGACCTTGTCATCGCGGGTGGCACCGAGATGATGTCCATGCCGGGTC
>JANLRI010000153.1:0-6710 GCA_031361565.1 Betaproteobacteria bacterium
CTGACATTGGAGCGTGAAAAGGCCAGAGCTTCCGCGATTTCGTCTGCATTGAGCGGCTTTTCGCTGGTGAAGAGCAGGGCATAGATCTGACCTACCGTGCGGTTAATACCCCAGCGGCTACCCATTTCACCAAAATGAAGGACAAAGCTTTGAACTAGGGGAGTGAGATTCATGTAATGCCAGTTATTTCAGTAATTACTGAAATAATAGAAGAGTCCAGCAATCAATGCAACTATCAGATCAATAGTTTTGCCCTAATAGCCATAAAAAAAGCAGCCCAGAGGACTGCTTTTTCAGAAACCAGGAAGCCCTTCACCGGCTTCTAGTTAAAACCTTACTGGGGAGGAATACGCAACATCTGACCTGGATAGATCTTGTCAGGGTGCGAAAGCATCGGCTTGTTGGCTTCAAAAATTGGCATGTATTTACTGGCATTGCCGTAGTACTCCTTGGCAATTTTCGACAGTGTATCGCCGCTCACCACGGTGTAGTATTGGCTGCCGTCGCCACCGGCTTCAACTTCCATATTGTCTTCCACGCCCGATACGCCGTGCACATTACCGCAGCACAAAACGATCTTTTCGCGAGTCTCTTCATCGGCAGCAACACCGGAGACCGACACAATGCCTGATCCTGCATCGAAGCCCACACTTAAACCACGTGCGTCAAGATTCATTGAACGAATGTAGTCTTCAATGGCGGAACCCGCTGCCGTGCTTGCCTGAGCGATTTTTTCTGGGCTAGGGTCTGCAGCCGCTGCTTCAGTGGCTGCCTTTGCATCGCCATGGCCGAACAGTTTTTCACCTGCTGTTTTGATAAAAGATAGTAGTCCCATGCGTTCTCTCCAGAGTAATTCATTGCGCTGAAACGAGAGGTAAAGTCATGCGCGAAGACCTCACCTTTTTAAGCTCGTAGCGAGGGTACCATAGGACAAATTCAATATTGATTTCGCTTAAGTTTTTTTTGCAAAATCTTGTGTCGGCTCGTTCCGGCTTTTCATCGACGCCCTCTGGGCAAGGATGAAGCATAGGGCCGCCGCCGACCCCAGGCCCAGCAGCGCCCAGATAGCACTTGTGTAGCCCGCATTAGGCGTCCAAAGTAGTCCAATCCCCCAAGGCACTAAAGTGCGCATGAGGGCAGTAGGCAGGCCCAAACTTCCATTGAGCGCAGCGACATTTTCCTGGCTCACGTACTGAGCGACCGCCGTACCTTTCACGATGGTTTGGCAGCCGTTGGCAATGCCCCAGACGCAGGCAAAGACCAGCAACAACACGGTGTTGGCACCGGCGACGATCAGCAAAAGCATGCCCAAAGGGCTCAGCCAAACGATCACGGCGTTCACGCGATGGGTGCTGAATTTTCCGTCGCTCCACAATATGCCCATGCGGCCCAGCACTTGAATCGCCCCGACCGCTGCAGGAATCCATACCACCCAAAACTCCGCCATTCCACGCTCGCGCAGCATCGGTATGAGATGCGCCGCTAAGGCGCTGGCCATGGCCGTACTCAGGGCCGTAAAGAGGCCAATCAGCACCATCACTTTACGCTGTTGAGCCGCGATTTCGAGATGACGATCGGTACTGGTCACGGGCGTCGGTGACGGCTTTTTTTGCGGTTCGTGGCGTAGCCAAAACCAGTGAATCGGGGCGCACACCAGGAGGTGGAACGCGGCCATCGTCACCACCATCATCGACCATCCCAAAAGGCTCATCAACCAGGACATCAGCGGGATAAAGACCGTGCTGGCCAGCCCCCCTAGAAAGGTGATCACAATAATGGCGCGACGATAATCGGCCGGGAAGCGGCGCGTGGCGATCGAGAAAATGGGTGTGTACAAGATGCAGCTCATGGCCGCACCCAGGCCAATCCAAGCCCCATAAAACTGCCCCAAACTGCTGACTTGGCTCATCCCGAGTAAAGCCAGGCAGCTTGCGATAGAGCCACCCGTCATTACCGCACGGCCATGGCCTGCATCGATCAGGCGCCCCACCGGATAAGCCAGTAGCCCTTCAATGAGCATGGCTAGTCCAAAGGCCAAGGAGGTTTGCCCTCTGGAAATATGCAAGCGACTCTCGATCGGTTCGACGGACAGACCGAACAGGTACAGGGTGCTCCCCCAGGAAATGAGTTGGGCGAGCGACAGCCAAAATAAAAAGGCTCGAACCTCGGTTGGAGCCCTGTTTTTGGGGAGGGAGGCCATAGAATGTCGCCCTTCATCGCTCGAATTTCGCATTTCTTGTAGTTTACGGTCTTTTTTGTTCGTTTTAGGCCTTGAAAAACTAGAAAAGGTCTCAAAGTCAACACACAAATCAACTAAAAGTATTGTCCAACAATGAGTCAGGAAAATAATCCCCCAAAATCTGAGCAAAACGCCTCTGAGAACGCTCAGTCCGCTTATGCAGGTTCGAGCTCGAGCACGGGCGCATCCAATGGTGCCAATTCAGGTACCGATCAAAGTGGCAGCGAAGCTGCACCTGCCGCTCCACTCGAACCCCTTGATGCCCTAAGGGCCGAACTCGCCGCCGCCCAGGCCAAAGCCAGCGAAAACTACGATTCTTATCTTCGTGCCGTGGCCGATGCCGAAAACATCCGCCGTCGTTCCATGGAAGATGTCGCCAAGGCCCATAAATTTGCCGTGGAAAGCTTTGCTGAAAGCCTTTTGCCCGCCAAAGATAGCCTTGAAATGGCCCTAATCCTCCCTGAGTTGACCATCGAAAAGCTTAAGGAAGGCGTCGAGGCCACCTTGCGTCAACTCACTACGGCTTTCGAAAAAAACAAACTGTTGGAAGTGAATCCTGCGGGCGAAAAGTTTGATCCGCATAAGCATCAAGCGATTTCGACCATGCCTGGCTCCAGTCTGTCACCGCCGTTAGCCGCAAATCATGTGGCACAGGTGCTGCAAAAAGGTTACACGATCAATGATCGGGTGCTACGTCCGGCCTTGGTAGTGGTGAGCGCCTAATTCTGTTGTAGCTGCTTTTTTAACGAGCGCTTGAAATACGCAAAAACGTACGCACTTTAAGAACAATCCTCAAATAAACTCTGGAGTCTGAACATGGGTAAAATTATTGGTATCGATCTTGGCACAACAAATTCTTGTGTCGCCATCATGGAAGGTGGTCAACCCAAGGTCATCGAAAACTCTGAAGGCGCTCGCACCACACCGTCGATCATTGCTTATATGGAAGATGGCGAAATCGTAGTGGGCGCCCCCGCCAAGCGTCAAGCCGTCACCAATCCTCGCAACACGCTGTACGCAGTGAAGCGTTTGATCGGCCGTAAATTCGAAGAGAAAGAAGTCCAAAAAGACATCGCCTTGATGCCCTACACCATTGCGAAAGCTGACAACGGTGATGCTTGGGTTGGTGTGCGTGATACAAAATTAGCACCCCCGCAAATCTCGGCAGAAGTCTTGCGCAAGATGAAGAAAACCGCTGAAGATTATCTCGGCGAGCCGGTGACCGAGGCTGTCATTACGGTTCCTGCCTACTTCAACGACAGTCAGCGTCAAGCCACCAAAGACGCCGGCCGTATCGCCGGTTTGGACGTCAAGCGCATTATCAATGAGCCCACCGCGGCAGCCTTGGCCTTCGGCCTCGATAAAGGCGGCGGCAAAGATCGCAAGATCGCCGTTTACGACCTCGGCGGCGGTACCTTCGACGTATCCATCATCGAGATGGCCGATGTCGATGGCGACAAACAGTTCGACGTGCTCTCCACTAATGGCGACACCTTCTTGGGTGGCGAAGACTTTGACCAACGTGTCATTGAGTACATCATTGCTGAATTCAAAAAAGACCGTGGTGTCGATCTCGGCAAGGATGTTTTGGCTTTGCAGCGCCTGAAAGAAATGGCCGAGAAGGCCAAGATTGAATTGTCCTCAACCACTCAAACCGAAATCAATTTACCCTACGTCACCATGGGTGCCGCAGGCCCAGAACATTTGAATATGAAGCTCACCCGGGCCAAGTTCGAAGCCTTGGTCGAAGACCTGGTCGAAAAAACCATGGAGCCTTGCCGCATTGCTTTGAAGGACGCCGGTTGCAAGGCCAGTGATATCGATGACGTGATCTTGGTGGGCGGTATGACCCGTATGCCAAAGGTTCAGGAAAAGGTTAAAGAGTTCTTTGGCAAAGAGCCTCGCAAAGATGTGAACCCCGACGAAGCCGTGGCCGTGGGCGCCGCCATTCAAGGGTCGGTGTTGGCCGGTGAACGTACCGACGTGCTCTTGTTGGATGTAACTCCTTTGTCTCTGGGTATCGAAACCCTGGGCGGAGTCATGACCAAGATGATCAAGAAGAACACCACCATCCCGACCAAGTTTTCGCAAACTTTCTCTACAGCCGACGACAATCAGCCTGCGGTCACCATCAAGGTGTTTCAGGGTGAGCGTGAGATCGCGAGCGGTAACAAGATGCTGGGCGAGTTTAATCTTGAGGGCATCCCCCCTTCCGCACGAGGCACGCCTCAAATTGAAGTGGGTTTCGATATTGATGCCAACGGGATCTTGCATGTATCGGCTAAAGACAAGGCGACCGGCAAAGAAAACAAGGTCACCATCAAGGCTAACTCCGGCTTGTCCGAAGATGAAATCAAGGCCATGGTGAAAGATGCCGAGATGAATGCGGGCGAAGATAAGAAGCGCGTGGAGTTGGTCACGGCCCGTAACCAAGGCGAGGCTTTGGTGCATCAAACTCAAAAATCTCTTACTGAATACGGCGACAAGCTCGAAGCGGGTGAGAAGGAGAAGATCGAATCAGCCTTGAAGGATTTGCAAGCCACTCTAGCCGGTGAGGACAAAGACGCCATTGAAACGAAATCCAATGAGCTGATGACGGCCTCGCAGAAGATGGGTGAGAAAATGTACGCTGAAATGCAGGCTGCGCAAGCTGCGGCCGGTGCCGCAACGGGTGCAGCAGGCCCTGACGGTGCGGCGGCGGGAGCGGCTGCAGGCGGTGCCAAGCCTAAGGACGACGATGTGGTCGATGCGGACTTTAAAGAAGTAAAACGCGGCTAAGCGCGCGCCGAACCAAGGCTCAGTCTTCGGACTGAGCCTTCTCTAAGCAATTCAAGGGTTCTACCCCCGTGATCCAATGGTTCTGTAAGCATTTCAACGAGCTCGGCCTGTCCGAGCTCTATGCGTTGATGCGCCTACGACAAATGGTATTTTCGGTGGAGCAAGATTGTGCCTATCTGGATGCCGACGGAGCGGATCTTGATGCCCATCACGTGCTGGGCTTTGAGGAAGGTAAACTAGTTGCCTATGCTCGCATTCTCAAGCCGGGAGCGCGCTATGAACAATGCTCTATCGGCCGTGTCGTTACAGGGGCTGAAATTCGCGGCACCGGCGTGGGTCGAGAGTTGATGAAGGTCGCTCTCAAGCATTGCGCGCAACTTTATCCCGACACTGATGTTCGAATATCAGCCCAGGCTCGGCTCGAAAAATTCTACCAATCCTTTGGGTTCGCAAGCGATGGCGAACCTTATACCGAAGATAGTATTCCGCACCTTGCAATGAACCTTGTGGCGCGCAAACCCATTAATAGCAAGACACCCTAACAACAAGTACTTCCATGGCTAAACGAGACTTTTACGAGATTTTGGGTGTTCCCAAAAATGCTGACGACGATGAGCTGAAAAAAGCCTATCGCAAAATGGCAATGAAATTTCACCCTGACCGTAATCCGGATAACAAGGTCTCGGAAGAGAAATTCAAAGAGGCCAAGGAAGCCTACGAGATGCTCTCTGACCCGCAGAAGCGTCAGGCTTATGATCGCCATGGTCACGCCGGCGTGGATCCGAATGCCTTCGGTGGCGGCGCGGGCGCTGGAGCAGGTGGTTTCTCCGATGTGTTTGGCGATATCTTTGGAGATATTTTTGGTGGCCAACGTGGCGGCGGCGGTGGGCGCAGCAATGTGTATCGTGGCGCCGATCTTCGCTACGCAATGGAAATTACGCTTGAACAAGCCGCGCGCGGTCATGCCACAGAAATTCGCATTCCCACCTGGGATCATTGCGGTGTCTGTTCAGGCAGTGGTGCCAAGCCGGGGACTAAGCCGAAGACCTGCGGCACCTGTGCAGGACAAGGCCAGGTGCGCATGCAGCAAGGTTTTTTCTCCGTTCAGCAAACCTGCCCTACCTGTCGCGGCAGCGGTAAGATCATCACCGATCCCTGCACCGCTTGTACGGGTGTAGGCAAGGTCAAAAATAACAAAACTTTGGAGGTTAAAATCCCCGAAGGCATCGACGACGGCATGCGCATTCGCTCGGCAGGCAATGGTGAGCCCGGCGTCAATGGCGGGCCAGCGGGCGATCTCTTTGTCGAGATCCGTGTCAAAGAACATACCGTATTTCAGCGCGAGGCCGACGACCTGCACTGTGAGGTGCCCATCTCGATCACCAAGGCCGCACTCGGTGGTACGGTTGAAGTGCCTACCTTAAGCGGTAAGGGCGAAATTGAGATCCCTGAAGGCACCCAGCCTGCCAAGACCTTCCGTTTAAAAGGCAAGGGCATCAAAGGTGTGCGCTCCAGTTACCCTGGCGATTTATACGTGCACATCAATGTCGAAACTCCCGTGCGTCTGACCGAGCATCAAAAGAAGCTCATGAAGGAGCTTGAGCTGTCCTTAGTGGACAGCAAGCATAGGCCGCAGACCAAGACCTGGAAGGATTAAGTGAATGACTTCTTCCAGTAGTCCTTAGTCCAGCAG
>JANLRI010000192.1:0-8332 GCA_031361565.1 Betaproteobacteria bacterium
GGGAATTTTTTTGCCGTTAGCATTCGAACGTTTAATACGGGGGGGCAGTAATTTCTCTAACCAACTCATCGTTGTATCCTTTAAGGATCCGTCTTAACTCGTCGCGCGCGAGCTATCCATCGCGGCTCGCACCTCTGACAAAAATTCCGAAACTCTCCCGATCGCTTGATCGAGTGGCCCCTCGCCCAAGAGCTGAATAATCTTCGTGCCAATAATGATCGCGTCGGCCACACCAGCGATGCTCTTGGCACTCTCGGCATCGCGAATACCGAATCCTACGCCAACCGGCATCGGGAGTAATTTTTTCAAGTGGGCGACTTTGGAAAGCACTTCCGTCACGTCCAAATGCCCTGCCCCCGTAATGCCGCGCATCGACACGTAATACACGTAACCACTGGCCACCTCGGCGACCATGTTGATACGCTCGTCCAAAGAGGTCGGGGCCAGGAAGAAAATCAAGTCCATCGCTTGTTCACGGCACTTCTGAGCCAGCTCCACGGACTCTTCGGGCGGCGTGTCGACCACCACCAGTCCATCCACGCCGCTGGCCCTGGCATCGATCATGAACCGGTCCAGTCCATAGCGTTCGACGGGATTGGTATAGCCCATCAGCACTAACGGCGTCGTGCTGTCAGTGCGACGAAATTCACGCACAAAATCGAGCACCACTTTCAAGCTGACCCCTTGAGCCAGTGCAACATCGCCTGCCGCTTGAATCACGGGTCCGTCCGCCATAGGGTCGGAGAAAGGTACGCCTAGCTCAATAATGTCAGCACCTGCGGCTACCATGGCATGCATTAGGGGCACCGTGGTCGCAGGCTCAGGGTAGCCCGCCGTGATGTAGGGAATAAGCGCTTGGCGGGACTGTTTTACAAGACTTGCGAAACAAGCCTGGATTCTTGGATTCATTTTTGATTTCTAAAGAGACTTGCCGGACCGCTCGGCCACCGTATGCATATCCTTGTCGCCACGCCCCGACAGATTCACAAGGATCAACTTATCCTTACTCAGGGTCGGCGCCAATTTAGCGGCGTAGGCAATCGCGTGGGCGGACTCCAGGGCCGGAATAATACCCTCAATCTGGCAGCACTTATGGAAGGCAGCCAGGGCTTCATCATCATTGATGACCACATACTCTGCACGCTTTGAATCTTTCAACCAGGCATGCTCCGGACCGACACCCGGGTAGTCGAGACCCGCAGACACGGAGTGGGTATCGATCACCTGACCGTTTTCATCTTGCAAAAGGTAGGTCCGGTTGCCATGCAGCACGCCTGGGAAGCCGGCTGTGAGTGAAGCTGAATGCCGACCTGTTTCGATCCCATCGCCGCCCGCCTCAACGCCGATCAAGCGCACCTCTTGATGATTGATATACGGATAAAAAATACCAATAGCATTCGACCCCCCCCCGACGCAGGCCAGCACATAATCAGGCTGGCGTCCGGCCCGAGTGGGCATTTGCACAAGGCATTCCTCCCCAATCACCGACTGAAAATCACGCACCATCATCGGATAGGGATGGGGGCCTGCCACAGTCCCGATGATGTAGAAGGTGTCCTCAACATGGGTGGTCCAATGACGCATCGCCTCATTGAGCGCATCTTTGAGAGTGCGCGAGCCTGAGGTAACGGAAACAACCGTGGCACCGAGAAGCTTCATGCGGTAAACATTTTGCGCCTGGCGTTTGACGTCGTCCTCACCCATAAAGACGATGCACTCCATGCCGTAACGCGCGCATACGGTTGCAGTAGCGACACCGTGCTGGCCCGCACCGGTTTCTGCAATGATGCGACGCTTACCCATGCGCCGCGCCAACAGCGCCTGGCCAATGGTGTTATTAATCTTGTGGGCACCCGTGTGGTTTAGATCCTCACGTTTGAAGTAAATTTGTGCGCCGCCGAGCTCTTCTGACCAGCGCTTAGCATGGTAAATCGGACTCGGGCGCCCCACGAAATGAGCCAGCTCATCCTTAAACTCTGCGATGAACTCCGGGTCATTGCGGTACTTGTCGTACGCTTGGCGCAGCTCCTCCAGGGCGTGAATCAGGGTTTCGGCAACGAAGATACCGCCATAGGGGCCAAAGTGGCCACGAGCATCAGGAAGGTCATAGGGCTTCATCGACTAACTTTCAAAAAATCTGCTTGCTGTACCGCCGCCATAAACTGCTCCATCCGCTGCGGGCTCTTGGCACGCGCATGTTCAGCCTGAATACCGCTGGAGACATCGACCGCCAAAGGATTCAGGGCCGCAATGCCGCGGCTGACAGAATCCGCATCAAGCCCGCCCGATAAGATGATGCGCTCGGAAGGAAGTGATTTGGCCTGCGACCAATCGAAGCCTTGCCCCGTTCCGCCGAACGCTTCACTGTAGGCATCCAACAAAAGCGCTTCGGCAGCCGAGTATGGTGCACTCAATTCTAACAAATCGCTATCCGGCTTCACTCGCAAAGCCCGCCAAAATGGCGCTGCAGAGTTCGAGCCGAAAGAGTTCGAGGAAGTTGGGTTTGACTTCTGGTCGTCCGGCCTGAGCATTTCCTGCCCCAAGCTCATACTGATTTGCGTTAACGTTTCGTCGCCATGGAACTGAACCACATCTAAGCCTAACTTGCTTCGATGCTCTCTCACCAAGGCCGGATCTGCATTGACAAACAAACCTACACAAGCCACAAACGAGGGCAGTATTTGGCGCAATGCCTGCGCATCTTCAAGACTCAAAAAGCGCGGGCTTTTGGGATAAAACACCAAGCCAATGGCATCCACGCCAAGATGGGCCGCGAAGGTAATATCTTCTGAGCGAACGAGACCGCAGAATTTAATACGAGTGCGAGAAATTTTGGAGACCTTGATTTCAAACCATAATTGCGAAGCTAGGCGGCTGGGCGACAGAAGGCGCCCAGCCTCCGAGACCTGAATCATACCTGCCAGGGCAAGGCGGGTGCTGACCACGACACTTCGTTAAGCGGGTGATCTAGGCCGTAATCTACTCCCGTAAAGTAAAGGCCTTCCGCTCCGAAGGTGGGCGCACCGAGCTTGCGGTCGCGTGCCGCCAAAAGCGAAGCCAACCACTCGGGCGCCTGTTTGCCCATAGCAACGTAGATCAATGACCCCATCAAATTGCGGATCATATGGTGTAAAAACCCGTTCGCAATGAACTCCACGCTCAGTAGGGCTCCAATTTCTCTTACCTCGATGTTGTGCATCAGACGCACGGGAGTCTTGGCCTGGCACTCTGAGGATCGAAAACTTGAGAAGTCATGCTGACCGATCAAACAACGGCTCGCCTGAACCAGCTTGGCGACATCAAGCTCTTGGAACACCCAGGCCGCACGCTGATTCAGGATGGGCTGGCGCATTCGAGAACGATAAATAAAATACTGGTAGCGACGCCTTTGAGCGTCGTAGCGGGCATGAAAATTTTCGTCCACGAGAAGGGCGTGCTGCGAGGCGATGCCCGAAGGAAGCATTGAGTTCAAGCCACGCGTCCAGGCACTGAGCTTGCGCTCCACCGGTGTATCAAAATGAACGACCTGATGACTGGCGTGCACGCCGGTATCCGTCCGCCCCGCACAGACCACCGTAACCTTTTCGCCGGTTAGTTCGCTGACTGCTTTTTGAACATGATCTTGAATTCCGTTGCGGTTCGCTTGGGTCTGCCAGCCATTGAAGGTCGTGCCGTCATAAGACAATACAAGCGCGATGCGGGTCATGAATACTAAGAGTTGCGAATGAGAGAAACCGGAAACAAAAACGGGGAAGCAAGCTTCCCCAGTCAATTAGTCCTGGCTGGACTTAGTTTATTTTCGAAAGCATAGCTCTTGCCTTCTGTTGTTGTGCTGTATCGCCACCCCGGATGACTTCATCCAGGAGTTCACGGGCGCCGTCCTTGTCTCCGATGTCCTGGTAGGCGGAGGCCAAATCCAGTTTAGTTGCCATCTCCTGCCATTTCGCAGAATCGCCGGTGACGTTGCCCATCAAGGTTGAAGGCGACAAATCTAAACCGATCGGGGAAAGATCCTGTGCAGCCTCCATCTTAGTCATGGTCGGCTCGGGGCCACGTAATGTTTCAAGCGCAGGCAAGTCGAGTTTAAAATCGTCAAAGTCCGACAGAGCATCTGGCTCAGCCTTCGGTGCAGGCTTGGCTTTTAGATCGAGATCCAGTGAAGGCAGATCGATCTTGCCGTCGAGCGCTTTGCTGAGATCACTCACGCTTTGCTGTTTAGTAACTTCATTAGCCTGTGACAACCTGGAACCCGCCAGACCGACCGTCGTGTCCTTGCTTAGGCCCATCGAGCCAGCGCCACTTCCTGAGTCGAACTGAAGATCAAAGTCTACGGCCGGAACGTCGGTATTAGCCTCAAGGTCCGCATGCCCATGATCGCCACCAAAGCTACCAAAATTCGCCAAAGTATCCTTGGTGCTCTTGGTCACGCTTGCGCCAAGGTTTGCGGCCACTGCCGCTCCGGCCAGGCCCACTGCGCCCACCGCAGCATAGGTTTTGCCGACCGCCCCACCAACACTCTTGGGACCATCACCACTAAACAGGGGATTGGACGGGTCGATGGCCAAGCCCTGAGTTAGCACTTTGGGCCACTCTTCGTTTTGACCGCCTGTCATTTCATGCATTTCCTGTGCAAGCGAGGAGAATGAAGAGACTTCTTTGCGTCCGGCGTAAATCTCCAGCAGCTTGGCGCGAATCGCTTGACGATCCGGCTGACGCTTGAGAGCTTCTTTGAGAATTTCCTCGGCCTGAGCTTCGCGACCGTAGGCAATGTAAACCTCGGCTTCGGCGATTGGATCCACCTCAGTCGAAGCAGGCCCACTCAGCGAAGTTTGACCATGCTGCATCGAAGTCGCAGCCGAGTTACCACCAGCACCAGCCGTCAAACCACTAGTGTCCACCTGTTGGCCACCTGTCGTGCCAAACAGCGAATTGGCACTGAACTCTTCACCAGCCTGAAGACTGTCTTCAAACTTGTCTTCGCTGTTGGCTTTCTTGCGACGTCTCCACCAAGCATAGGCACCGCCTAGGCCGAGAAGCGCAATTACGCCTCCAGGAATCAGAGGGTTGTCCGTGATGGTATCGAGAATGCCCGGCTCGGAAGACGAGGACGGCGACTTACTGACTGTCGGCGCAGGCACCGGCTTTGGAGCCTCAGTCGATTTTGGTGCATCGCTGGCCGAAGGTGTGGACCCCGTTGCGGGTACGGTCGATGGTGGAGCCACCGATTTCAGATCCGTCGGAGGGGGTACGGCGACCATCGGAGGGGTGCTTGCAACCACATCCTTAGGAGCATCAGTCTTGGCAGTATCGGCCTTAGCGGCAGCAGCCTTAGCGGCTTCAACTTTTTCAGCGGCCAACTTGGCGGCGGCGTCAACCCTCGCCATCTCGGCCTTGGCTGCTTCAGCTTTCGCTGCCTCTACTTTTGCGGCTTCGGCTCTCGCTGCGTCGGCTTTTGCAGCTTCCGCTTTTGCAGCTTCAGCTTTCGCGGCATCCGCTTTGGCGGTATCGACTGGAGGTACGCCTAAAGGAGCAGCGGTCACTGCACCGGATGCCGTCTTACCGACATTCTTTGCATCGTTTAGTTGTTTCTCAACTTCTGCTAAACGCTTATTCTTCATCTCGAGAAGTTTCTCGAGATCCTTCACATTCTTTTGGAGCTCATTGACACGGCTGCCCGACTCTTTGAGCGCATTTTCGCGAGCAATTTCGGACTCGGCGCTAGCAGTCTTCGAACCAGCACCACCGGTTCCGGCTTTAGCACTCGGCGCACCTTTCGAGAGTTTCAACTCATCGCGTACAGCAGGCCCAGCGGGCTGCGCAGCTTGAGGCGCAGCGACCGCACCAGAAGCGGATTGGCTAGCTTTGGCCGTGGTGAGCTTTCTCGAGGACGAAGCCAAGCGTGATCGGTAAGACCTAAACTCGCCGCTGTCGCGAACTTGCTTGGTCGCCTCAGTTGCACTGAGTGCGGTCATTTCCGATCCCTCGGGAATCGTCAACTGTGCATCCGCGCGCAATTTGTTAATCGAGCCAAAGAATGCGCTCGGGTTGGCGCGATAAATCGCCACAATTGCCTGATCCAGGCTAACACCTGAAGGACGATTTTTTGACGCGATGACCGCTAATGTATCTCCGCGGCGGGTAGTGACTGCACCTGAAGGTGCAGATAAAGTTGTCGCCGACTCAGCAGCGGGCGTCTCGGTCGGAGCTACGGCCTTTGGAGCGCGTTTCCCTTTGGTGGCCTTTGCGGTGAGCGGTTCTTTAGCTTCAGCAACCTTTGGTTCTGGCGTAGGAGCAGGAGCAGGCTTCGCAGCCGCTGTCACGGCAGGTGCCGGGGCGGGTGCAGTGACAGCCGGAGCAGGCGCAGCGGCCCGGGGAGCGGGAGTCGGCGTAACTTGAGCGCTAGGATTTTGAACAGCGGGGGCAACTACAGCGCCTCCGGCTGTAGTTTCCGCACTGCTTGGACGAGCAATCCGAAGCTCGGGCGGATCAAGTAAGAATGTATATTCACGGACAAATTTACCGGAAGCCCAATTTAGCTCCACCAATAAATCTACAAAGGGCTCATTGACGGGCCGAGTGGAAGTCACTTTGACGACCGGGCGACCATCGGCCCTTTGACCAATTGTAAAACTCAAGCCTGTCAATGCAGGGTTGTATTCCAAACCAGCCTGTTTAAACGCGTCTGGCGGCGCCAGCTTGGCCGTCAGTGAAGCGGCCTCATCTTTTGAAAGCGAAGTGATCTCAACTTCAGCTCGCAAAGGTTGCCCAAGCGCAGACTGCACTGTGAGACGGCCTAGTCCCGCGGCACTTGCATTGGCTGCTATGGCACTAACGGCCAAGGCAACAGCTGCCGCTAAAACTTTAGGTGTGAAACGCCCGATTAAATCCATGAACCCTCCGGAGATACGCCGGTACTGTAAATTATTCTGACACGACTTCGAAAAAAAACCGTCCAACGACGCATAAGGGCCTTTTAGTATTGTCTTCTCTGGACCGACCAAAAGGCGAGTTTTCCGCTGATTTCGAGAGTAACATCAACCACTTACCGTTGCAAGCTAAAGCCCAGTCGAAGGTGCTTCACTAAACGATTCTGTCGTGCCGCTGGGACAGTCCTAGGAACCGTCAGTCGGATGACTCGATACAACCGGTATGAAACTACCAAGTTCTCTACCTTATTTCATCAAAATCCTACGCATGCGTCGCAGTGGCTCAGCCGCCCCCCAAAGCAATTGATAGCCCACCGTAAAGGCACTCAGATATTCGCCCCCCATCGCCAATTTGCGTAACCGGCCGATAGCAATCGTCATTGTGCCCGTTACAAAGGTCGGCGTGAGCTCTTGGACGCTGACCTCTTTGTTGTTGGGAACCAGGCGAACCCAAGGGTTCGCTCCTGCAATCATGGCCTCAAGCTCAGTGATGGGTACATCTTTTTTAAGTTTGATGGTCAATGCCTGGCTATGGCAACGCATCGCACCAATACGGATACAAAGGCTTTCAACCGGAATGCGCGCAACCCCGCTCGCAGGCAAGCCGAGAATTTTATTCAGCTCCGCGTCACCCTTCCATTCCTCCTTGCTCATGCCATTGCCAAGGTCCTTGTCAATCCAGGGGATCAAGCTGCCCGCGAGCGGCACACCGAAGTTTTCGGTCGGAAGCTCAGCCGAGCGCATTTGGGCTGCGACCTTTTGATCGATCTCCAAAATGGCCGACTTCGGGTCGGCGAGGAGCTGTTCCACTGACCCATGAATCGAGCCCATTTGGGAAATTAGCTCACGCATATTTTGAGCACCCGCACCGGACGCTGCCTGATAGCTGGCGACCGTTACCCAATCTACGAGGCCAGCCTTAAACAACCCGTCCATGCCCATCATCATCAGGCTGACCGTGCAGTTACCGCCAATGAAGTCTTTCTGGCCCGCGGCCAACGCCTTTTCAATCACCGCCATGTTGACGGGGTCAAGAACGATCGTTGAATCGTCCTTCATCCTCAAGGTTGATGCGGCATCAATCCAATAGCCCTTCCATCCAAGGCTCCGCAATTTTGGATAGATCTCAGAGGTGTAGTCACCGCCTTGGCAGGTGATGATGGTGTCCATTTTTGCCAAAGCATCGATGGAGCTTGCATCTTGCAAAGGCGTGCTACCTAGTGGCGCTTGACCGCCCGCGTTACTGGTACTAAAAAACACCGGATCGATCAAAGCAAAATCATTCTCCTGGTGCATTCTTTGCATCAGTACCGACCCGACCATGCCACGCCAACCGACTAAACCTACGCACATACTCATTTCAAACTCCAATTACAATAACAATAGAGACGATCGATCGCCCTCAC
>JANLRI010000195.1:0-13572 GCA_031361565.1 Betaproteobacteria bacterium
GCGGGCTTGCTGCCGCCCTCAATCTCGACAGTGACCTCGTAAACCGACTGCCAGCGCGTGGGTTGAATATCAAAGGACTTCAGTACGAAACGCCCACGTACCCGCGAGCCCGTGGGCACAGGCGCCACATAACGCAAACGATTGAAGCCGTAGTTGACACCGGTCTTGGTGCCTTCGACACCCGGGCAGGCCTGATATGCCATATTGGCCAGGAGCGAGGTCGTTAAAAATCCATGGGCGATGGTGCCGCCAAACGGCGTCTCCAGCTTGGCGCGCTCCGGATTGGTATGAATGAAGTAAGTGTCGCCAGTGAGGTTGGCAAAAGCATCGACCATGGGCTGATCAATCAGTGTCCAGCCAGACACCCCCACCTCACTACCAACCGCCTTACTCATGGCCGCCATGCTAGCCGTGGTTACAGGACCTTCCATTGTTCTCTCCAAAAAGCATTAACCTTGAACTGGTCTCAATTGAAACTCAGCGTGTCTCAGGTCCGACCTTGTCGCTTATCATTCGCAAACATTGTCCACCCCTATAGAAAACCCAAGTATCAAGTGAATGTAGCACTAAAATCGTAAGCCAAGTATTGAACAACCACGTTATCCAGAGCAACAATGAAAACACCACTCGACGGCATTACCGTACTCGATCTCAGCCACGCCCTGGCGGGACCCTACTGCTCCACCGTGCTGGCCGACTTTGGTGCCAACGTGATCAAGATTGAACCACCCGAGGCCGGTGATATCGCGCGCGCCTGGGGAGCCACCATGCCCGGCGGGGAGTACTCCTACTTTGTTAGCCTGCATCGCAACAAGCGCGGCATGGCCATCGACTTCAAAAATGAGCAAGGCCGAGCGCTGTTCTTTCAACTCCTTGCGAAGGCCGATATTGTGCTCGAGAATTACCGGGTCGGGGTGTTGGATCGGCTCGGCATTGGCTATAAAGAAGCCTGTAAGGTGAATCCAAAAATCATCTATTGCTCCATCTCAGGCTTCGGTCAGGATGGTCCTTATAAAGATCGACCCGCTCTGGATCTGATCTTGCAAGCCGAAAGCGGCATGATCAGTGTCACTGGGGAAGAAGGCGGACGGGGAGTTCGCGCAGGCGTATCCATCGCAGACCTAACCGCCGGCATGAATGCGACCATTGGTATTCTCATGGCCCTTAGGGCACGCGACGTCCACGGCGAAGGTCAGCAGATTGATGTATCGATGTTGGAAGGTCAACTCTCTTTGCTCGGCATTACTTTGGCCTCCTTTCTGGCCGACAAAGAATTACCAGTCCCCTCGGGCACTTCGTACAAGGCACTCCTACCCTATCAAGTGTTTCGCACCAAGAGCCGTGATCTGGCACTCGCTGTAGGCAGTCAGAAGTTATGGCGCGACTTTTGCCCGCTCATGGGCTTACCGGGTTTCGCCGACGACCCTCGTTACAAAACCAATGCGGACCGGACACGCAATCGCGACACTTTGATCGACACGCTTCAAGATCGTTTTCTCACTAAAACTTACGAAGAATGGGAGTCGATCTTCCTCAAGCACGGCATTCCCTTTGGAGCAACCAATGATCTCGCCGAAGTGCTCAAGCATCCTCAGGTCAAGGCGCGTGGGGCTTTGGTCGATATGACCCATCCGCGTGCTGGCCCCGTCAAAATTGTCGGCGTGCCGATGCGACTCTCCAAGACGCCCGGGTCGATTCGCCTGCCTTCACCAGGCATTGGTGAGCACAATGATGAAGTCTTGAAGGAAGTCCTTGGACTGGACGAAAAGGCCATAGCCAAGCTTCGAGACGCGGGAGTGTTTGGTGCTCGCTAGCGCAGTGCTAGTGCTAGCATAGGGATCTTCATCGAAAACGGAGGCTAGCTTGATTGAAAGCGCCTTAAATCCCTCATCCCAAAACACTCCACCATCGACACCCACACCCTTTGCTGGGCTCGGGTTTGATAATAGCTATGCGCGCGAGCTGGAAGGCCTCTATGTTGCGGTCACGCCAGCGACAGTACCGGCGCCCAAATTACTCAAACTGAATCTAGCGTTAGCCGAGTCCTTAGGTCTAGACACCAACGCTTTGAAGAGCCCAGAAGGTCTGGCCGTGCTCTCGGGCAATCAGGTGCCACCCGGCGCGCAACCCATTGCGCAAGCCTACGCTGGTCATCAGTTTGGTGGTTTCTCACCTCAGCTCGGCGATGGTCGGGCCTTGCTTCTCGGTGAGATCATCAACCGTCTGGGCAAACGATGCGACATTGCCTTCAAAGGGTCTGGTCGCACACCATTTTCACGGGGCGGCGATGGCAAGGCTGCAGTCGGGCCCGTGTTACGTGAGTATCTGATGGGTGAAGGCATGCACGCCTTGGGCATTCCGACCACGCGCGTGCTCGCGGCTGTAGCGACCGGAGAACAAGTGCGCCGCGAGACGGCTTTGCCGGGTGCTTTACTAAGCCGGGTAGCGTCAAGCCATCTGCGTGTTGGGACGTTCCAATATTTCGCGGCACGGCGCGACCAAACCATGCTGCGTCGTTTGGCGGAATATGCGATTGCTCGCCATGATCCAGAGCTCATGGGTCGAGAAGACCGTTTCATTGAGTTTTTCAAGGCCGTTGTCCAGCGCCAAGCTAGGTTGATCGCGCAGTGGATGAGCGTAGGCTTCATTCACGGCGTGATGAACACCGATAACATGACGATCTCCGGCGAAACCATCGACTACGGTCCCTGCGCCTTTATGGAAAGCTACAACCCCGATACCGTGTTTAGCTCCATCGATCATTACGGGCGTTACGCCTATGGGCGACAACCCGATATTGCTCAATGGAATTTGGCGCGTTTGGCAGAGTCCCTGCTCGAGTTAATTGACCAGGACGCAGATCGAGCGACTAAGACGGTGATCGCCGTTCTCGAAGACTTCCCGAGACAATACGCCCAGCATTGGCTACAGTTGAATCGCGCCAAACTCGGTTTGGACGACACGGCCTCGCGCGAAGATGACAGCGCGTTGATCAATCAATTCCTGGCCTTGATGCAAACCTACAAAGTGGACTACACCCAAGCCATGCGCTACCTGGCCGATGTCGCGGAAGGTGAGATGGAACGCTTTCTTGATCTTTTTGGCCCACCGGGCAACCTTGACGTGGGTACCTGGGTCGCGCAATGGCAAGCTCGCCTCAGCCTTGGTTCTCCTAACGCCTCGTGCAACGCTCCTTCGTCCAAGGCTTCGGCTAGCGATATCGCGAAACGGATGCGTGCCAACAACCCAATCTACATTCCGCGCAATCATCAGGTTGAAGCGGCCCTTCAGGCCGCCTCCGATCAAGGCGATCTCGGCCCGTTTGAGCAACTGCTTCTGGTGTTGCAAGATCCCTTTACTGAAAAGCCCGAATATTTGGAGTTCGCGCTACCCGCGGCCGCTGAGCAAACCGCGGTCTACCAGACGTTTTGTGGCACTTGAAGGTTTGGGGAACTTATCAATCCGTTAAACTCGGGAGCCGACCCAAATAATGGTGCATGATGAAGGCTCAAGCGGCAATTTTCCCGGCGTTTTTGACACTCCTGACGCTTACCCAAGTTAGCCTTGTACCTTCGGTCCGAGCTCAACCAGGCCCTGGAGAGCAAGGCAGCAGCCCCACGCAGCTTGATGAAGTCAATGTCACTGCGAGACGCGAGTTTGAGAATCGATTTAACTCGACCGGTGCCCGGGTCACCATTGGTCGGCGCGATATTGAGGCAATGGGTGCCAATACCATTGGCGACATCCTGCGCCAAACCCCTGGCCTGCAAGTCACCACGACGGCCAATGGTGGGCTAGAAATTCGCATGCGTGGTATGGGCGCCGAAAACACACGCATCATGATTGATGGTGTCGCAGTCAGCACTTCTAATCGCACCAGTCAGCTACCACTCGACGAATTGCCCGCCGATCTGATTGAACGAGTCGAAGTGATCCGTGCGCCCACGGCCGAGTTTCAGGGCGCCGCGGGCGGTACGCTCAACATTGTGCTGCGTGCGGCCTCCGCCAAGCGCGAAACCTATATCTGGCTGAGCGATCAATATGTGTGGGGCCATAACGCCGCGCAATTGTTTTTTTCGACAACCGGCCCGCTTGGTGCGAGCAAGGTCGGTAAGCCCACTGAGGAAGACCTCAAAGCCAGTAGCTGGACTTATTTCGTATCGCTCACGGCGGGCCCGCGCAACCTCGGTAGTGATACCAGGCGACTTGCGACTGCAAGTACTTCCCCCGCAAGTTCGGTCAGCTATGTAGATCAACTCCGGCTACGAAATACCTTCTGGACTTTGCTACCGAGAATTAACGGCCGCATAGGCCCAAGTGACAAGCTGACTTTACGAGGAACTTTTTCAGGCACGGATCAAACGGGTGCCGCCGACTCACAGGGTATTGGGGTCAACTCTAACGCCAACAGCTTTACCCGCGACGCCTTGAACTCATGGACCTACGAGCGTTCGTTTTATCAGCTCGGCCTCGATTGGAGCCATAGCTTCAAGGATTCTAAATGGGATAGCACCATTCAGGCCGAGCGTTCACGCAATCAAACCGAAGCGACCAGCAGCTCTCTGAACACACCCACCAGCCCGCCCGGGCCCAGTGTAAATTCGAGCGGTAATTTCGAAGATATTCGCCGCGAGCGAGCCCTCTACGTCAACAGCAAGTGGACACGTTCAATTGAAAGTAACCTCTTGACCTTTGGCGGCGAATTTGATCGCCGCACTTTAGAGGTAGAGTCAGTCACGAATTTGGCGGGCAGTGTGAATCCCGCCAGTGTGCAAGCCACCACCACCCGCTCTGCGCTTTGGTCACAATATGAGTTGCCGCTCGAAAAACTGAAGACCACCATGGTGTTTGGTCTGCGCGCCCAAGACTATGCCATCGACAGTGTCTCCAATGGCAGCCCTTTGAGGTATCAGCATCTATTTTGGCAACCGTCAATCAACACCCGTACCGCGATCGACGACAGCACGCAGTTGCGCTGGAACTTAGCCAAGATTAGTCGCAATCCACGAGTTTGGGAGTTGAGCAGTGCGCGGCTTCCCAACCTCAACCCTAACAGCCCGAACAGTGCCGATTTCCAAGGCAATCCGAATCTCAAACCGGAGACGACGGTCACCCTGGATTTTGGTATCGATAAGCGCATGGCCATTGGTGGTCAATACGGCGTGAATGTTTTTTTCCGAAACCAAAGTGACGTGATTGCGAGAAGCCTCACCCTACAGTCGGGCCGCTGGCTAGAGCAACCCGACAATGTCGGAGATGCGCTTGTCTGGGGAATTGAGTCGGACATCCGAACCAACCTTAAGTGGGCGGGCTTAGGCCCAGATTGGACACTCAGCGCCAATGCCAGCCTCTTGCAATCGCGCATGCGTAATGGTGTGGCCGAGGGGCAACGCATTCCAGGTCAAGCGCACTACCTTGCCAATGTCAACATTGCCAAACCACTGAGAGTGTCCGGCGGTTGGTATGGCGGCGCCTCGCTTTCTTTGGTGGGAGCTTCAGAATTCAACACCGACAATGCGCCGGGGGTGAGTGTCACTGGTCATCAGGCCGCGCATACCCAGTTGGATCTCTACATCGGCTCCGTATTTCCGACGCTCGGCTTTTGGCGACTCAATGTGTACAACATCACCAACTTTATCCAAGACCGTAATCGCGTGATTACGGATAGCAACGGAATTGTCTACAGCGAGAACTTCGCCAGAAAGCTTACACCGCGTTGGTTTCTTACTTTTGGGACTCGCTTTTGAGAGATGACAGGTGAAGTGAAACGGCCTCCAAACTTCCGTAGGTCTCCAACAACTCAACACAATGAGTGAGCTGTATTGCTAAGTCCTCATCTACAGCGAGATCCGATCCAAACACAGGTTCAAGCTGCATCACTTGCCACACTCGTTGCTGCGCACTGAGATGGGGTTTTGAGCGCTGCATAAGCGCTTCCGCCATTGGGTCCGTAAGTTCATAAGATTGCCCAGCCTCATCAACACATTTCAACCACCGTACCCACGCCGCCACTGCGAAAATGATCGCATCCGAAGGCAAGCCAGCCAGGCGGCAGTCTCGCAAAGTGGCTAAAAAACGTACCGGAACTTTTAGCGACCCGTCCATCGCGATTTGCTCCAGCCGGTGGCCAAGCGCGGGGTTGAAAAATCTGGCTTCAAGGGCTTGAAGATAGGAAGGCACTTCATCTTGAAGCGCATCCGGCAAGGTCCCTGCAGCTTCAGACCACATGCGCCGCACAAAGGCATTGATTTGCGGGGAAGCCACGGCCTGATCAACCGTCTTGAAACCCGCTGGTACCCCTAGGTAAGCCATCGCCGAATGGGCCCCGTTCAAGAGTCTGAGCTTCATCGCTTCGTACGGTGCACAACTCTCGACCAACTGCACGCCCACACTTGACAGGTCAGGCATCGCGCCAACAAAGCGATTCTCAATCACCCACTGGGTAAAAGGTTCGGCCGCGACCGGCCAGGCGTCCTCCATGCCAAGATGCGACTTTGCTTCATCACGGTCGCCGTCCAAGGTCGCGGGCACAATGCGATCCACCATGGTGTTGGGGCAGGCGACGTTGCTCTCGATCCAGAGCGCCAGTTGAGGATTCAAGCGTTTCGCCTCGGCCATCAATTGCCGATGCAAACGCACGCCATTACCCGACAAGTTATCGCAGCTCAGTATGGTGAGAGGTAGATTCCGACTTTTGCGCAGATCAAGCGCCTTGAGCAAATAGCTGAGCGCACTTGCCTCATCGGTTTCTAAGTAACCCTTCTCGGTAATGGTTAAGGTGACAAGCTTGGTGTCTGCGTGAGCGAGCCGTTCGATCACCGCAACTGGATTTTCCGGGGCCACTAAGCATTCCCGGATCGCGCCAATGACTTGCACATCAGTCGCCACACCGCTACGCGTCAAAACAGTGTACAGAAAGTCCTGCGGCTGCAGAGCATCGCGCGTCACCGCTCGCTTGAGGCTAACGGCAGAAATGCCCCAACGCAAGTCGCCCAGATTGAGGATCTTTTCGAAATAAACAGCCTGATGGGCGCGGTGGAAATTGCCCACGCCTAAATGGACGACACCGACAACGACTTCGTCGCGCCGGTACTTGGGCAGGAGCACCCCGGCGCGCACTTGACTCAGGCTGATGTCAGATAAGCGATTCGCCAGGCCACTTCGAGGTTCAGTAGTGCCCGGCACAGCAGGGTGATTAGGCAATTCTGTCAATTCAGTCGACGCACGTGAGTCAATCGTGTGTATAAGCGAATCAGAGCGCAGGACGCAAGGACACTTCAGGGTTCGCCCAGCGCGTGTTCGGCACAATCGGGTACCACCCAGGCCGACCAGGATCTCTATCGTAGGGATAACCACCCATCTCAAGATAGAGCTCGTGATACTGCTTGACCTTCTCAGGATTGAGCTTTACCCCCAGGCCTGAGCCAGTCGGTACCTTGATCTTGCCATCTTTATAAGGCATCAGCCCACCTTCAATCACGTCATCTTTAAGATGATGATAGTGAGCGTCCGCAGCATGACCGAGGTTAGGAATCACCGCTCCCATATGCAACATCGTGGCCAGTTGTACGCCGAGCTCGCCCGAAGAGTGTACGGCCACGCCGATGCCAAAGGTCTCGCAAATCCCCGCCGCCTTAATACAAGGACGAATGCCGCCCCAAAAGGTCGTATCTAAGAGCACAACATCTACCGCGCGCTGTGACACATTCGCCGCCAGTTGCTCAAAATTCACCACCACCGTATTGGTGGCTATCGGTATGCGTACAAACTCCTTCAGCCGGGCTAATTGCGGCATGCCCCACACCGGATCTTCGAAGTAGTCGTTATTCAAACCCTCAATCGCCTGTCCAAACTGAATAGCGTCCGCCAGGGTCCAGGCGCAATTGGGATCATGGCGCAGGCGCTCGCCGGGCACGGCCTCGGCCAGCGCCTTATAGCAAGCCAACTCATGAGACGGCGGGTACACGCCGCCTTTGATCTTGTGAGAGGTAAAGCCATGCAGGCGTTTCAGCTCCTGGGCGTGGCCTACCAACTGCGCTACGCTTCGAACTTCGCCAAGACCAGTCGTAGCATCGGCATAGCGATAAAAAATATAGGACGCAAAATCGATTTCATCGCGAACTTGGCCGCCCAATAGTTCACTTACCGGCACCCCCAGTTTTTGCCCCATGATGTCAAGACAGGCAAATTCGAGCGCGGCATGCATCTGAGTACGGTTGTTATAGAGGCTGGCGGTAGGGTTGCAAATCGCAAAGCGCATGGCTTCCAGGCGAAAGACATCGTGACCCTTCAGGTAACTGATCAGTCCTTCGATAGCGGCGCTGGCTTGCTCTCCTCCGCCACCAAACTCGCCTAGACCGACATAGCCATCGTTGGTCTCAACCTCCACCAAAGTTCGTACAAAGCGCCCCCAATGCGCGCCATTACTGTGTAGTAGCGGCGCATGGAGTGGGACGGTGACCGGTGTCGCCCGAATTTTGATGATATGTGTCATTTCTAGCTCACTTGCGACCGAGTATACTTAATTTGAACAGACTGTATAAGCGCTCGAAAGGCCAAGAAAGCGAACAGGACTGCGGACTTATTTAAAGACATATTCTGGAGGAGACACCTTGAAATTTCTTGCAACCCTACTCAGCGCCACAGCCCTTTCTGGTCTGTACTACGCACCCGCCGCGGCACAAACCAAGCTCAAATGGGCGCACGTTTATGAGACTTCAGAACCGTATCACACCCAGTCGGTGTGGGCTGCGGAAGAAATTAAAAAACGCACCAATGGCAAGTTTGATATTCAAGTGTTTCCGGCCTCCTCTTTAGGCAAGGAAACCGACCTCAACCAAGGCCTGACCTTGGGCACGGTCGACATGATCATCAGTGGCCCCTCTTTTGCTGCACGCAGCTACCCGCGCCTTGGCATCGCTTACTACCCATTTATTTTCCGTGATGCGGCTCATCAGGCGGCTTATGCCAAGAGCGATGTCTTCAAAGAGATGATCGACGGTTATCGCCAAAAAACCGGCATTCAAATGACGGCCTACACCTACTATGGCGCGCGCCATACCACGTCGAACCGGGCCTTCACGGATTGCGCTGGTATGAAGAATTTGAAAATTCGCGTGCCTGACGTACCGGTCTACATGGCCACACCTAAATCTTGCGGCGCCAACCCGACGCCTATCGCCTTCGCGGAAGTGTATTTGGCATTGCAAAACGGCACCGTAGAGGCGCAAGAGAATCCACTCACCACCATTGAGGCCAAGAAGTTCTATGAAGTGCAAAAGCACATCATGCTGACTGGTCATATTGTGGACGGGCTGGTCACACAAATTGCTCCGCATGTGTGGACCAAGCTCACTGACGCGGAAAAGAAAATTTTCACCGACGTGACTCTGGAAGCCGCAGCAAAAGCGACCGCCCAAATCGTCAAGCGCGAAGGCGAGTTGATCGAAGAGTTCAAGAAAAAGGGTTTGAACATTGTTCAGGTGGACCGGGCGGGCTTCCAGGCGGCGGTGCTCAAGAACGCCACGCTCGAATCACTTGGTTTTGACAAGAAAGATTTTGACCGCATCAACGCGTTGAAATAGTTCCCTCCCGATTGATACGCAATGCAATGGGCGCAGCAACGCGCGATCAAGCATTGCGTTCAATGAGCGGCCCAATATCCGCTAGAGCAACCCAATGAGGAGCCCGTGCTCGCCACGGGCCTGAAGCATGAGCAATCAGACAATAGATCTCCCGGAAGAAAAAGTTCTCGACGAGGATGGACGCTTCCATGCCACCGATGCCGCCATCGATTTATCGGAGTATCGCTGGGAAGACTGGTTAGTGTTAACGGTGTTTTGGTTGCTCGCCCTGGATGTTTTTTACCAATTTTTCACGCGCTACGTATTGGCCGATTCCGCCGCCTGGACCGAGGAAATTGCCCGCTACTTGCTCATCATGGTGACCTTTCTCGGGGGCGCTATGGCGGTGCGGCGTAACACCCACATCCATGTGGAGTTTGTGTACCGTTACATGCCCGCGAGTTTCGGCCGCGTGTTGTCCACGTTGGTGGATATTGTCCGCGTACTTTTTCTGGGTTACGCCACGTTTCTCTCCATTCAACTCATCCCCAAGATGCAAAATCTAAATATGACCGTGGTTGATTTTTCCATGGCCTGGATTTACGGCTGTGTTGCACTCGGCTTTTTAATGATGACCTTCCGGGCCATACAAGTCGGACTTCTCCATAAACGTCAGGGCTGGAGCACTTTAGAGCGACCCGGCGAACAGGAAGCGGCGTAAACCATGAACACCATTTTCTTTACCAGCTTCCTCGCGGTCATGTCGACCGGTATTCCCATCGCGATTGCAATGTGCATCGCCTCCCTTATCTATATTTGGTTCTCGGGCACGATACCCCCGCTGGCGATGGTGCATCGCATGGTCGGCGGTGTCGACTCCTTCCCTCTCCTGGCGGTTCCCTTCTTTATCCTGGCCGGCAACCTCATGAATTCGGCGGGAATTACCAATCGAATTTATAACTTTGCATTGGCCTTGGTGGGTTGGCTCAAAGGCGGTTTGGGCCACGTCAATGTGGTGGGCTCGGTGGTGTTTGCCGGAATGTCCGGCACCGCCGTGGCTGATGCGGGAGGCCTGGGCACGATTGAAATCAAAGCCATGAAGGACCATGGTTATCCAGTGGATTTCGCAGTGGGCATTACGGCCGCTTCGTCGACACTCGGGCCGATCATTCCACCCTCGCTACCCATGGTAATTTACGGCGTGCAGGCCAATACGTCCATTGGCAAGCTTTTTGCCGCGGGTTTCTTGCCCGGTGCACTGATGGCCATTTTCATGATGGCCATGGTAGCGTATTACGCCCACGTCAGAAACTACGGCAGCGATATTGCCTTCTCGTGGCCACGCATGGGAAGGGCCTTTGGAGAGCTGGCCGCCGTGGCCGTTGTCGCGGCGCTACTCTACAGCCTGTGGACCAATGAAAGTCTGAGCGGTATGGCCAAGTTTGGCTATCCGCTTATTGCCGTCTTGATCGCCGATAAAATCTTCAAATTCGAAGCCTTTATGGCCCTGCTCACACCAGTCATTCTGATTGGCGGCATGTCGAGCGGCTTGTTTACGCCTACAGAGGCCGCCGTTGCCGCTGTCGCCTGGGCGCTCTTCCTGGGGTTTGTCTGGTATCGCACCCTTAACTTCAGGATGCTTACCAAGATTAGTTTCGACACCATTGAAACGACCGCAACCGTTTTGTTTATCGTCGCCGCCGCTTCAATCTTCGCCTGGGTACTTACTACCACTCAAGTCACCGAAGCCGTCGCGCAATGGGTGCTGAGTATCAGTGCCAACAAATGGGTCTTCCTCATTCTGGCGAATCTGTTTTTGCTGTTTGTGGGTTGCTTCATGGAAACCATCGCAGCCATCACGATTCTCGTGCCGGTGTTTATGCCTATCATTGCCAAGCTCGGCATTGACCCGATTCACTTTGGCTTGGTGATGGTGCTCAATCTCATGATTGGGCTGCTCACTCCGCCGGTCGGCATGGTGCTCTTCGTCCTGGCCAAAGTCGCGAACATGAGCTTCGAAGATACGGTCAAGGCCGTGATCCCATGGATGATTCCACTCCTCGTCACCCTGGTCATTATTACCTTTGTACCGGAGCTTGTGCTATGGCTACCGGGGAAGCTCTACCCCTAGTGTTGAGCTCCCTGGTGTTGGGCTCTGTGGACTAGGGGTCGCAAGACTTCGCGTGGCTTACTTCGCTGCAGCTGGAAAGGCAGGGAGCTTGCCAATGTCTCGAGCGTCATGTTGAATAATGACCGTAGCCTTCAAGTTGGCTGCGGCCTTCTTGAAGCGGTCTAGTGAAGCCATCGTGTCACCGCGATGATAGTTGAAGCCAGGGACGCCGTTGTTTTCATAGTTTTCGTGGAAGTGAGAAAGATCGCCCGAGATCAGCACGTTGCCCATTTCCTTTAGCCGCACCAACAGGCTGTGGTGTCCCGGTGTGTGGCCTGGCGTATTGATGACCACCGCCGTGCCATCGCCGAACACGTCCTTATCGCCCGCAAGGGTTTCGAGTTTTCCCGCACCGCTGATCCAGTGTGCAAAAGGGGCAACGCTGGCGCCGACGTTGGGTTTTGGCGCGGTGATGCCATCCCAGTCCCCTTTCCCGATGAGAACGGTCGAACCTGGGAACGAAGCGAGCTGACCCGTGTGGTCGGCATGATAGTGACTAATTCCCACGTATTTGATCTGCTCGGGTTTCAGTTTGAGTTGCGCCAATTGGTCAACAATGCTGACCTTCGGTGCAGGCGCTCCCGCCGTCATCGCATGGCCGGTATCCCACAGCAGGTAGTCGTCCCCATGCTTGATCAGGTAACAGCTAAAAGTGAACAGTACCTTCAGGCCATTGTAGGCATAGGCATCGTTAAAGCGTCCGACATCGTTGAGGACCGGCGTGCCGCAATCAAGTCGGGTGAGCGTGAGCTCCGGGATGGATTGTGCAGCCACGGGCACACTGGTGAAGGCTGCAGCGCAGGCTAGCAGTGTGGTGGCTGTGAGTTTGTAAAGCATGGCTTTCTCCCATGGAGTTAAGTAGGCATGATTAACCAGAGGTTTCAATTCACTTCGCCAAAGGATCTGGTCGCAACTGAATATGCACGGCACGAGGCTTCGAGCCCTTGCCCCCTTCCATCAACCAAGGGGTACGGTCACCGCTCGTACTCCAAAGCCCGCGGCCTTTCCAGCCCGCATTCGGATCGTCAATACGGCCATCAAAACCCTTGGCGAAGAAGCCCAGTGGATAGGGAATGCGCATCATGATCATCTTGCCATCTTTGAGCGCAACAAAGCCGTCGTTCAAGTTTGCCGTCGAGATCGGAATGTTCTCGCCGAGCCCTAAAGTGTTGTGATGATCCACCCACGTGTAATAGCTGGCCTCAGCACTGGTATTTTCAAAGCCTTCAAAGCCCGGACCAGGATATTTAAAATACGAGAAGCCTTCTGGGCAATGGCTGCCCGTGGCGCCGGGTCCGTTGAGGGGATTCTTGCATTTGCTACGATCAAAACGAATCAAGGTGCCATTCGAACCCGTGCCCCACAGCACGCCGTTTTTATCGATATCACCGCCGCGAATACCGATGGCATCCTTAGGCACTGCGTAAAACTCCGAGACTTTGGTTTTTGGATCGAAGCGCATGAAACCAGGCTGGCCCACGAACACATTAAAGGTATACCAGACCGAGCCATCGCTGGGATGGGGCATCACCGCATAGGGGCCAGAACCCGCGACCCGCATGTCCTTCCCAGCCTCTACAGGCTTACCTGGTTCCGTGTAATCATCGACTTTGCCATTGCCGTTAATATCCAGTACAAAGGGTGCCCAACCCTGTGCCTTTACTACATCACCGTTTTGATCCCACTGTTTAGTGTTAATCCAGCCCGCCACCGGTCCGGTACCCGAAAGCCAAAGCGTGTCGTCACTGTCGTATCCAAACTGGGGGTGATGGGTGCCGAAACAGGTATCGAGGAAACTGTACTTCATCGTCTTCGGATCAAGCATCGTCACTTGTCGAC
>JANLRI010000240.1:0-2322 GCA_031361565.1 Betaproteobacteria bacterium
ACGGCGTCGTCGATAAAGCCACAGGTATTGACGATAACGAGATCAGATCCCTTGTAATTGGGTGCAATGTCGTAGCCTTCGGCGCGAAGCTGAGTCACGATGCGTTCAGAATCGACAAGGGCCTTGGGACAACCCAGGGAAACAAAACCAACGGAAGCCATAGAAGTCCTGAGATAAGTGCGCGATAGGCTACGGCGCCAAACCACTGTGGCACCCCAAAGTGCTACAGCCTAGATGAATAGTTCCTGAACGGAAACGTCTTAGCGACGATCAGTAGTCGGCGGAGTGAAAGGGAAATTTTGGAAGATCGAACGTGAGTTTTCTTGCATCTTCTCTTGCATTTGAACAAACATCGACTTGCTTTGCTCAATATAGTTCGACATCATGCCTTGCACCATCGGAGCTTGCATGGACATGAACTGAGTCCACATTTCAGGATTAGGAACGCCCTTAGCGTCGTATAAACCTTTGGAGGCATCTTGCATCTTGGCCTGAATATCAACAAAGGCCTGAAGGCTCTTCTCAAGGTAGGTACCCATCATGCCCTGAGTCGCTTGTCCGTAGAAGCGAATCATTTGGGACAGCATAGGCGCAGTGAACAGAGGTGAGCCCCCCGCTTCCGCTTCCAAAATGATTTGCAAGAGAATTTGACGAGTCAAGTCCTCATTGCTCTTGGCGTCGACCACCGTAAAGTTTTCATTGGCCAGAACCAACTGGCGAACATCACTGAGCGTGATGTAGGAGCTGCTCTGGGTGTCGTAGAGACGACGGTTGGGATACTTTTTGATGGTTCGCATATAACAAGGATTTTAGCCTAAGTACGCAGAGCATCCTAGGCGCATTTCGAGCCTTCCGCCGAAAACTCGCGAAAACTCGCAGAAAATTTGCAGAACACACGCGAAACATGACGGAGTCCAGCTACTTGGCTTCTTCTGCCCGCACTTTCACGTAACGCCCAGGCGCAGCTTCCAAAGGCTGATACTTTGTGTCGCCAAGCTTTTTGGAGGCGGTAACTTCACCACCCTTGAAGCCTCCAAGCCATTGTGACCATTCTGGCCACCAACTTCCGGGTCGCTCCTCGGCCAAAGAAAACCAAGTTTCATGATTCGAGGGGAAACCTGAGTCAGCGCCAGAGCCCTTTGTTTTACCAATCGCCTTCTTCGAGGCCGTCTGCGACACCCAATGACTACGCTTATTTTTTGCGGCCGGGTTTATCACCCCAGCAATATGACCGCTAGCGCCCAACACGAAGGTCTTCTCGCCATCAAGCAATTGCGTAGACATGTAGGCCGATTCCCAGGGCACGATATGGTCCTCACGCGAGGCATAGATAAACACCGGACACTTAATTTTTCCGAGATCGATCTTTTCGCCAAGGCAAGTCAGTGCGCCAGATTGACGCAATTCGTTTTGAAGGTACATGTGACGTAGGTACCAAGTAAACATTGGCCCCGGAAGGTTAGTGCTGTCACTATTCCAAAACAGCAAATCAAACGCCGCTGGTTTTTCGCCCATCAAGTAATTGTTGACGACGTAGTTCCAGACCAAGTCATTAGGACGCAAGGCTGAAAAGGTACTCGCCAACTCCTTGCCTTCCAAAATGCCGCCCTGACCGATGCTCTTCTCACGCTCTTGTACCTGCTGTTCATCGATGAAGATTCCCAAAACGCCAGGCACCGAGAAATCGAGTAAGGTAGTCAGTAAGGTCATCGAGGCAACAGGATGCTCACCACGGGCCGCCAAGACAGCCAAGGCTGTAGAGAGAATCGTTCCTCCGACACAAAACCCAAGGGTATTAATCTGCTTTTCGCCCGTGATGGCACGAACCACCTTGATCGCTTCAATCGGACCTTTTTCCAGGTAATCGTCCCACGTTAAATGCCCTTGAGAGGCACCAACATTGCGCCATGACAACATAAACACCGTGTGGCCTTGCGACACTGCATAAGCGACCACGGAATTTTCTGGCTGAAGATCAAGAATATAGAACTTATTAATACTCGGCGGGACCATCAGCAAGGGCCGCTTTCCAACTTTCGCTGTACTTGGGCTATATTGAATGAGCTGAAAAAGTTCGTTCTCGAACACCACCGCGCCAGGACTGACCGCGAGGTTTTTACCAACTTCAAAGGCGGATTCATCGGATTGGGAAATGCGACCCTTGGTCATGTCGCCTACGAGGTTTTCAAGACCTTTTTTCAGGCTTTCTCCCTGGGTATCCATCAGCCGTTGCTGCGCATCGGGATTGGTCAATAAAGAGTTTGTGGGCGAAACTGCATCAACCCATTGCTGAGTTGCAAATTTCAGTCTAGCCTTCGCTTG
>JANLRI010000248.1:0-1382 GCA_031361565.1 Betaproteobacteria bacterium
CGCAATGGCTTTGACCCGGCCGGAATTGGCGGTGGGCATCGCAGTAATCATGACATCGAACATAAAGGTGATGTTGCCTGCGATCACATCCGCGATCGCGGGGGCGCTGCCGCGATAGGGGATGTGCTGCATGGGTGCGCCGGTCACGTACTTGAGCGCTTCACCCGAAAGGTGGTTGGAGGAGCCGTTACCGGCCGATCCGAAAGTCACTTTAGTGGGGTTCGCTTTGGCGTAATCCACCAATTCCTTGACTGTGTTGATGCCGAGCTTGGGATTGATTACCAGGACATTTACATAGCGTACGGCAAGCGTTAAGGGCGTGAAGTCTTTGGAGGTGTCATGCGGCAGGCGAGTCCCGTAGAGGTGGGGGTTGATGGAGTGAGTGCCGGTGGTCGCCAGGCCAATGGTGTAGCCGTCAGGGGCTGAGCGGGCCAACTTTTCCATGCCGATGGAGGCGCCCGCGCCCGGAACGTTCTCGACGATGACGGGCTGCTTGAGAATCTCTGAGAGTTTCTGAGCGACCGGGCGCGAGAAGGAGTCGGTCGGGCCGCCGGGCGGGAAGGGCACGATCCAGCGGATGGGCTTCGATGGATAGGCTTCGGGTGACGTTTGGGCCGAGACCATTGCGGAGTAAGCCCCCATCGCGATTGTTGCTGCCAATGCCAGCCTGGGCATCAAAAATATCATGAGGTGCTCCGAATCTTTTGGGTTCTTGGGTTTTGTGAGGTCGGTCTTTGGAACTCTTGGTGCTCGCTGCGCAGATTAGCATGAGACCTGCGAGCAGTACCCAGGTGTCCCGCACTTCAAGCCAAAGGCGCGCAGGTAGGCTTTGGGTCCCTTACTTTGAGAACAGAACGCTCGCGCCTTCTTCTGCCCCGGTGACTAATTTTCGGAAGTTTTCAAAGTAGCTGCGGCCGAGATTAGTGCCCGATGGAGTGGGCTCAATAGCGGGCCTGTTTGACAGGTCGACTGGCGTAGAAAGCGTACCGGTAACACCATCGACTCGGACCAGATCCCCATCTTCCAATTTCGCGAGCATTCCGCCGTCCGCTGCCTCAGGCGTGACATGGATCGCCGCCAGCACCCTCCCGGAGGCGCCGCTCATGCGACCATCGGTGACCAGGGCGACGTTGTAGCCTCGATCTTGAACCACGCTGAGTACCGGCGTGAGCTTATGAAGCTCGGGCATGCCATTGGCGCGCGGCCCTTGGAAGCGCACCACGACGACGATGTCACGATCCAGTTCGCCTGCGTTAAATGCGCTGATGACGTCCAGTTGAGAACTAAAGACACGGCACGGTGCCTCCACCACGCGGAAGGCTTTTTCTACGGCAGATACTTTGGCGATGGCGCGACCTAAATTGCCGTGCAGCAGGCGCAGG
>JANLRI010000263.1:0-10207 GCA_031361565.1 Betaproteobacteria bacterium
CCATATGGCCGTGCCTGAGTTGGTTTCGATCACGCTTTCGCGTATAACGCTGCTTGCGCCCTCCAGAACCACGGAGTCTTGCTTGGTTTTGATTTTCATGTTCTCGAGGCGAAGGTTTCGCACTGGATAGGCCGACGGGCCCGCAGGAAACATTTCGCTTAGAATTCTTATGCGTTGGCCCGTGTTCTTCATGTACTCATCGCGTTTGAACGAATCCCATTCTGAAACTGGTCCCATTAGCCTTCTAAGCTCGTCCACCGTATTTGCATAAACTTCAGGCCCCAATCCGCGAAAGCTAATACCAACGCCCGTCCGTTCAATTTCTACAAGGCCATTTTTCAATGTAATGTTATTTGGCGCCGGAGGCGGCGGCGACATAAACGAGCTCACGTATTTACGAATATATGGAGTCGAGAAGGCGGAATCTAATTGAGCATCACTTGAGGCGTAGTGCCCTTTGAAATCTATATTAACGTCACCTGATCGAATAATGAGAAGCTGATCATCATCGCTAAAGAGTCTTGGGCCCTCGATGGTGAACGAGTATTTTTGACCATCAATTCGCATATTCTTATCGATGCAATAAGTGCCCGGCTTATCAACTATTGTTCTAATTGGTCGCGAGTCAGTCGATCCATTAACGACGAAAGATCCTGCCACATGGCCCTTAAAAATTGGTTGCCTTAAAGGCGAGCAGTTAAAAGTCGAGTTAACAGGCGCTGAAATTGCGAGGGCGACGGTAATCGCTGCCAACAACAAGATCAACTTGAGCTGTTGATGCTTGCCAAGTAGGGTTAGCAATCTTGGCCCAATATAGCCGCAGCGAAGTCTCCTTTTTTCAGACCGCTCAGATTTGCTTTGCGGTTTGCGCAGGCCGCTGCATTGTCATAACTGTCGAGTCTACTTAAGCCTTGCGCCAGCAAAAAATTGTCCAGTATTGCTTTTTTAAGAGTGAACGGAACCTCCCCTCCCTCTGGTGTCGCGTTGAACTCCTTTAAAACGGACAACAGAATTTCGAACGGGACTATTTTGCTTTTCTGGGCCGCACCCGAAAGGTAGTAGTTTCGATTAACCAAGAATTCGCTAATCTGCTTGTAAACCATCGCTTCCATCGCTAGCGTCCTAGACTCATTGACGTTCCAGTTGATCGTATTGACGCGTATGCCCGTTGATGGGTCGTAGACAGGCACCTCGTGATTGTAGGTGTAGTCTGGATCTTCGCCATAAATCGCATGCCCAAGCCCGGCGTTGAGGGGGATGGGCACGTTGTTCTGATCACGATGACTAAAGGTGTCTTCAAAAGCATGCAGAAATTCACCCATGAATTGGAGTGACTGATCTTCAGGCAAGGGGCAACTATTGTTCGCTTTTGACATGGCGTAACCACGAAGTGCCTGAAGCTGTTCGCTGCTTTGGAGACTATTCAAAAGATTTGGATCGGTACTGTAAATTCGGTCTACGCTTCTCGGGCCTGTCTGGACAAGCTTATACATCGTAAAATGGTATCGACTCAAGCGCAACTCTTGAGTCGTTGGATTGGTATTGAAGTACTTGTCCCCGAGCGGCCAGGTAAATGAATTGTTGTCTATGTACTGGGTTGAGAGGGCGAGGGTTTGGGCGTCTTGCGCACTCATTCCAAGCGACGAGGCCAAAAAGTAAGTCATATAGTAGTGAACATCTTCTTGGTAAAGCCCTAGCCGGTCTATTTTATTCACGGGGTCCCCCGATGCATAAAGAAATGCATCGGGCCCGTCCGGATAGCCGAGCGGGTCCGGTTGTAGGTAGTGGCCTGTGCGAGGATCGTAGGTGCGATTAAAATTGTCGTGCAGCAAGGATTCTGCATCGACGTATTGGCCTGGAAGACGCAGGTTTAAGTGACCCGAACCATGCACTGTTTCTGGGCCATTGTCTTTTCGTCTGTCGGCGTCGTCGATGGAGATCGTGCGCATGTAAGGCTTTGCTGCGCCCCAAGCATTCTCGTGTTCGTCGAGCGCCCAAACTACCTTTTGCGAAAGATCAGTCATGACAAGCGGAGCGCCGCGATGGTCGGCATGTATGAAAAGCAATCGGTCTTTTTTGCTTGGGTTTTGTGGGTCAGATTGACCCTCCCATTTGGCGATTGGAGTCAATCGCGGAGCATGAACCGCATCAATATTGCTCAGGTAAAAGTACTGTGTGATTAGTTTGCCTTCTTCGTTGATCTCGGCAACCAAAGCGTTGTCTTGCCAGAGGAAGTAGGTGGTCTTGGTCTCAGCCCGGATTTTGGAGTTAGCTCGACTTGGATGAACCGTCTTGGCGATTCTATGGCCCAGACTATCGTAGCGATAGCTTGCGATCGGCATGTTTGTCCTGCTGTCACGAAGTTCGGCGAGTTGTCCTCGCGAAGAGTATGAATAGCGATGGTGGCCATCATCGATGAGACGGCCCAAAGTATCTCTACTGCGGAATTTTCCCTGTGCCGCTGCGCCAGGGGTTGCTTCGAGTTGGGCGGGGTCGGTCGTCGCCACAAGTCCCTTTTGAGTATTGCCCGTGCTATACGCTGCAATTTTTAATAGTCCACTACTTGAGGGCTCCTTCGGCATCAAGACGCCAAAGCCCGAATAATTGAACTCACTGCGAATCGGTGATGCTGTTTGACTGGCAGGTGTCGGCCTCCCATGCGCGGGTTGTTGCTCTATTGCCCGAATGCGCGGGCCCACCTGATACTCATATCGCGTTGTTCCGAGTTTGTCGACCGCTTGCATGATAAGCCGTCCCGCGTGATCGAATGAACGCGCCGTCTTTATTCCATTGCCCGTTGTAAAGGCATTTAGTCCATTGAAGGGATCGATCTGAATATCTTCGACAAGGGTATCGAAGGGGAGGAAGTGAGCGATTTTTTCGTACACTTTTTTTGGCAAGAAGTGCTCAGACCTGTTGAGTAACCAGGCCACTCCTGCCGAGCGAAGATACATAGCCTTTGGTGTCGCCCCCTGCCGGGCCTCGACCCGCACTATTTCCATAACCTGCCCATTGGCTAGTCCTCGACGCATAATCAAGCCGGTTTTCGGATCGTAGCTTTGGCTGGTGTGGAAGGTCTGCGTTAGCCCCCGGAGTTGGACAGACTCCCCGGTTTTACGGCCTAGACTATCGTAGTGGGTCTGCGACGTTTGTTCTGGATCAAGGGCGGTCTTCAGAAGCGCGCCCTCATAGGTCAGTAGTGTTGTCCCTTGATCATTACCCTTCGGATCTTGGTATTGTTTATAGATGAGACGGCCACGCATATCGTACTGATAGTGCACCGAGCTCTGGTCGGCGTGGGTTAGTTTGATCAATCGATTCGCTTCGTCGTAACTCGCGAGTTTATCGCCGTGATCGAGGAGGGTAGTCTTTACAATACGCCCAAAATCATCTATGAGGCGGGCACGAGACTCGCCGTCGTCCTTCGGTCTTACATGAAACCTTAAGTCGCCATCAACGGCCTGCTGAATCATCACTTCGGCGGACGCGCCCGGGCTTTTTAGAACCAGGGTACGAATATCATCGCCGTTGATATGCTCCACTAAGCGACCGTTCTCCCCATAGCGCCAGGTCTCTAGGCGGCCATCGGGAAGTAGCGTTTTAACCGGGAGGCCCGCGTCGTTATGCCAGAAGTATGCGGTACGCAGCGGATCGCTTTTGTCAGGACGATAGAGTCCGGCTTGGCGAGGTCGGCCTTCACTATCGAAAACAGTTTCACTTCGATTGCCCAGTGGGTCGCTCGCTGACGTGATACGGCTGGCTTCATCAAACGTACGCGCGACGGTTCGACCGGCCGCATCGATTGTTTGGGTGATTCGACCCAGTGCGTCGTGCTTTTCCAGGTGCGGGGCGCTTGTTTGCAAACTGACCTCGTCCACTTCGAGCGGTTCTACTTGAACTGGTTTGCTCACAGAGCTTTCGTTATGCGAGGCGTTAGTGGGCTCCACTGCATTTTTGCTCTTGCTTACCGACTTGAGCATCCATCCGGATGGCGTTGTACTCTCGATGGTCAAAGCGTACCGTCCCTCCTGGGCATAGCGCAGCGCTTGTTGCACGCGCCTTACACCGTCATCGAAGCTTAACTTTGTAATTCGACCGGCGTCGTCAAAAGTGCGTTTACGCACGAAGCCGAAAGGTTCAGTGATCGCCAGTATTCTGTCGCCTTGGCTATCCCATTGGTAAAGGGTGATATCACTATCTAACGGGCTTCGCGTCGGTCCGTTAGGCAAAGGGCCGTCCGTTCGTATCAATAGACTTCGACCCTGGCTCAGTTGATAATCGAATGTTGTTGTTCGCGAGATCTCTCTCGTTCCTATCGGGTCAAAGCCGACCTCGCGCAGCATCGTGACTTGACCGTACTCGTTATAGCTCAACTTGAGAAGTTGCTCTTTTCCGCGGATCACACTTGGCCTCGCGATCAAGATCGGCTTTTCCAAATGAGTCCAACCACTTTGGACCGTGCTTGCTTGGCCACTGACCGGGTATTCAAGGCGAAGGATGGGCTGAGCTTCTTCGGGTTGGCCTTTAAAGTACTTCACCAGGGATCGATGGACAGGCCGCCCTAAGGAGTCATAGCTCGTTCTATCTGCGCTCAGGGGCAGACCCGCTTGAATCCCTTGATCAGTGTAGCCAGCGGCGTTTGTGCTGTTTCTAGTGGGTGTTGTAATCGCCGGGGCAAGGTAGGTCGTTTGGACCCGCCGCCCGTTCCGATCATACTCATGGCGCACATTGGTCGGTCCACAAGTCCCGCAACCGGCGCCAAGAACTTCCGTAAGTTGCGCTTTGCCCGCAATGGTTTGATAACGATAGAGCGTGCTCCGACCCAGGCTGTTGGTGAGCAAGGTCAACCCCCTCTCCAAGCCTTGGGGATTTTTTTGTCGCGGAAAGAACAGCAAGGTTACTTTTTCCTGCTCGCCTTTCATACTCAATATGGCGCGACCTTGACTGTCGTAGGCCCAAGTCGCTATGCGCTGGTTCATCCTCACGCCATCTGAGCCTGCACCTTCGACCCGAATACCAGTAAGCAAGGCTGCTTGCTTCACATCCTCAAATAGGTAGTGCCTCGTGATGCCCGCGTGTTCGACGGCGATGAGACGGCTGAGCACCTTGAGTGGATCAACGCTGCTACCCTTAGGCAATGCGCCTCCGTATCGATACTGGTAACGGCCAACGGGGGTATCCACGGTCTGTACTCCACCAAAGCGCTGCTGACGAAGCGCTGCCTCGTCGCTCAGTAGAGTCATCACCAAAATGCGGCCTTGAGGGTCGGTCACTTTTGTGATGTCGCCCTTGTGCTCGCGCTCAATGCTGAGGAATTCTCCGGTAGGTGCTTCGATTCTCAATAGCCAACCTTTGGCATTAAAGCGGTAGCGCTGACCAGAGGGTTCCGTCCACACATATTCGCTCTCTAGCGCTTCGCGAAACTCAACAAGCTTTCCGGTCTGGGCACCAATTGCTCGCCAGCTCGTAGGAGCCACCGATGCAGTGTTGCGGGTCAGCGGTTTTGTGGGGTGATTTTCGGTGGGTTTATTTTTGACGAGACCCATCTGGGTGCCGTCCCCGCGAACCAGTACGATGCTCTGGTTTTTATTGGCATGATCAAAGCGTAAAGCCCAGTCATAGCTCAGCCGCCAGCCACGACCGAACATGCTGGGCGCATCACTGAGGCGACTCGAGGCGCTGTTGTAGTTGCGAACCAGCTCCAGGCCCAATACACCGGGCAGAGCGGGCATATCCACTTCGCGTTGAAACTTATTGCCATTGGTCACGTTGATGGGGTTACCCGCTTCTTGTCCGCAAGTCGGCTGCCCATCCTCTGACAACGCTTGGCAGAGCGCGGGCCCGCTCGCGGGACTTGGTGCCGGTGCCGTGCTGGCGGAATTCTCTACTGTGCTGGGCGGCTTTGCATCCGCCGCGCTGTTTTGCCCGAAAGCTAACGCGCTTAGGAGTTGGCTAGCAAGGGCGAAGGTCAGGCAACACAGCGCACGGCACGCAAGCGAAACCGCGTGAGTAGCCTGCCGAGTAATGTGAAAGTTGCCTTGCGCCATGAGTCGCCTCCCTTTGGAGGTCCATCATCTGGCAGGCTCGGCGAGATTGCAGCCTTTTGTTAATGCCCGAGGACTAGGACTGATGGCCTATGCCAGCGCCCATGCACCGGGTTTATGAGTCGCGTCCTGCCAAGCAGCAAAGGCCTGCTCATCATCAGCTTGCTGCTTTAGCTGGGACTCAGTAAGCGCAGGGAACATTGGATTTATTTCTCAAATCTTCGTTTTGGCGATTTTGAAGGATAAAGTGGGTGAGGCCGAGAGGAATCAATCCTTTAATTTAGCATATATTAATCATATAATGAGGAATGACTGCTATTTATAAACCTTCTGATCGAGGCTTTGACGAACGCTTGAACAGCATCGATCGCTGCCAGGTCGCCTTCCTGCGTGAAGTGGTAGGGCAATACGGGCAAAGACTGGTTCTTAAGGGCGGAATGGCTATGCGCGCCGTGTTTGGGAGTCTGCGTCTGACCAAGGGTATCGACTTTGATCGCCAGCCTAGCCTGTCGATGGATAGCTTGAAGACGGGCCTTCCCAAAGCCCTGGTGCGCGCCGCTGCGAATGCGGGCATCAAACAGCCCAAAGGCGAGGTCACGAAGCTGACACAAACGACGGTTCGGGCAAGACTCGCTGGGCAGGCACCGACTGGCGAGGAGTTGCGCTTTGAGGTGGAGATTTCCGGTCGCCATGAGATTCCCGCTGCTTGGAGACGGCGCGAAACCGTCGCACCGCCAGCAAGCTACGGCATGGCCCCCTTTATGGTCGAGTCTTACACCAACGACGTACTGGCCGCCATGAAAATCGCTGCAGCCATGTCTGAAGCGCGCAATGCACCACGAGATATTTACGATCTTCAAGACCTCGTTGCTGCCCAAGCCAATCCAGTGGCCATACTCGCTTCACGAAGTACAATTCCAGCGCTAGAGCACATCAAGCGCAATGTTCTCGCAAAGCTTGAGCTGATCAGCTTTGATCTAGCGCGCGAGGAGTTGTTGCCTTACCTGCCCACCGATGTTCGAGACCTTTTGACTCAAGAGCGCTGGCTAGAACACACAATAACCGTTGGCACGGCCATCGAGCGCTGGTGTGATGAAGCCATAGTCGCTCATAAAGCGCGGGGCGCTTCATGACTGCCGCATGGAAGCTGCACGCCGAGAGTCTCCTGCTACGAGGCGACACACCCGCGGTGTTGACCTCAGGCATGCTACAAATGATCGCCTCAATGCCAGGTCAGGCAACCCCACCTCCCGCGACGTTTCAGCGCTGGCTAAATGATCTGATCAGCGCCCACAAACTTCGCCGGGTGATCAAGGGGGTGTACCTGAACACCATGGGTCATCGCGCTATCAGGCCTGCCGCTGCCGCCGGTTGGATTCGCTCACGCAGCGTCGTGAGCCTTGCTTGGGTGCTGGAACAAGCGGGCGTACTCAACAATTTTGGGGATACCGTGACCTGCGTGATTCCCACTGATGCAAGTTGGCCCAACCCTCAAATCTCCGACCGAAAAACCGATGCGGGCACCTTCCGGTTTTTTGCCATGCCCGCCCACCTCGTGGATGAGCGCGCCGGTGCTCTGAGCGATATCCGTGATTTACGCTTTGACTATCCGTCCACAACACCAGAGAAGGCTTTACTCGATTGGATTTACTTGGGTGCATCCAGTCGCAGTCGCATGACGCGGCCGCCCTTCGATCTTGCGTTTGAAGCTTTGGATCTTCGGCGACTGCGCCGCCTCGCAAAGCAGATGGAAATAGTGAAGCTTTTCGACGCCTGGCGAGAGCAGTGGCGGCACTATCAAGTAGACCCCGACGTTCAAAGTAACAGCTCCTCGCTCCTGAATCTATAATCACCGCACCCCCGATCATTGAATCGGGTCCGATACCAGCCCTCACCTCATGGCTTCTGGAGTCTAAATGATGGTAGGCCAGCCATGGCGCGCGTGGGGGAGCGTCGCCTTGAAGTTCGGTTAACTTGTCAGAAACTTCGCGCCATCCACTTTTGACGCCGCACGATCAAACGTCCACAAAGGACGTTCGCCAGCAATGTGCGCGGACGCAATATGGAGGCAATCTGCAAAGTCTGCAGCGCTCTTCTTGAAAAGAGCTAAGGCAATCTCGACCGCCCCCTCGGACTCGAAGGCCAGTTCAGCGGCGGATAACAGGGCCGTAAAGGTCATCGAGACTTGCTCTTTATCAAAGCCATAATTTGATCGTAAGACCCATTCCAGCTCAAGCGTAACGGTGATTGGCACGTAGAGCCCTTCACCCTCTCGCAACGCAGCGGCAATGAGCTTCTTTGCAGATGCGAGCTGTTTATCATCGTCCTGAACGAGGTAGCGAACGAGCACGTTCGTATCGAGTGCTGCCATCAACGCCATGCATTCATGTCTTCAATCCGAACTCGTTTGCCTCTAGGCGCTTTAAGCATTCCGGCAAGATCAAGTATTGATTTCGTTTTAGCACGCACGGTGATGGTTCCGTCGGGCATAAGATGCCAAAGCAACTTGGCACCGGCCTCGGCCTGCAGAGCATCCCTGATGGGTTGCGGTACGGTGGTTTGGCCTTTCGCGGTGATGGTCGATTCCGACATATTCTTTCCTTACAATTCTATCAATAGTAATGCGATTGGTCATCTTTTGCAATCGCAACAGTTTAGCTTTAGCATTTCGAAAGCCAATTGGGAACTTCGTTTTTAAACCGCAAATCCCGTTACTACTGCAAGTTACAATAGATCGACCTTGAAGCCCTCTGCGCCCCTACACTTGGATCACTCCGACCTCGACCACCTACGCCAACACCATCCGGCCTGGCGTCTGCTACGCGCCGATCACGCACCTCTAATCGCCAGCTTTCTGCAGCGTGTGTTTGTCACTCCCAATATTCGCGTGATCCACCAAGCCGATTTGGCCGAGTCCCTGGAGGACGAGTTGTTTGCCCTGCGCGAGCAAATCGGTGAAGACAAATACCCCAAGCCCGCGCTCGACTACCTTAACGAATGGGCCGGGCCGGACAAAGCCTGGCTGCGCAAATACTATGCGCAAGGCTCGGACGAACCCCTCTTCGATCTCACACCCGCCACAGAAAAGGCGCTGGCCTGGATTGCCTCTCTGGCGGAGCGCAGCTTTGTAGGCACGGAGTCGCGCTTACTCACACTGTTTGATTTGCTACGACAAATCAGTGAAGGTTCGCAAACCAATCCTGAAGTGCGCTTGGCGGATCTTCAGCGCCGCCGCCACGAGATTGATTTAGAAGTCGCCCGTGTGAAGGGTGGAGATATTCCGGTGCTAGAGAACAGCGCCATCAAGGATCGCTTTCAGCAATTCGTTCAGATCGCTCGTGAGCTTCTGACGGATTTCCGCCAGGTGCAGGGAAACTTTCGCGACCTTGACCGCCAAGTGCGCGAACGCATTGCGTTGTGGAATGGCAGCAAAGGTGAGCTGTTGCAAGAGATCATGGGTGAGCGCGATGCCATTGCTGATTCTGATCAAGGCAAAAGCTTTCGGGCCTTCTGGGATTTCTTAATGTCGAGCCAACGCCAAGACGAGCTCTCCGAGCTACTGGAACGTGTTCTTGCACTCGCTCCCGTGCAAGAGCTTCGGCCCGATGCGCGAACCCGCAGGGTGCACTACGATTGGCTGGAAGCAGGCGAACATACTCAGCGCACGGTCGCGCAGCTTTCGCAACAGCTCAGGCGGTTTCTGGACGACCAAGCTTGGCTGGAAAACCGGCGCATCATGGATATCATCCGTAGCATTGAAGCGCGCGCCATTGAGTTTCGCGCCGAGCCGCCGCTAAACGCCATCATGCATATTGACGATACCGCCGCCAGTGTCGATCTGCCCATGGAGCGCACCTTGTTTACGCCAGCCGTGCAAGCTCGCATCGATAACGTGCGCCTGATCGCGGGCACCGAGGATATCGATGCCGCCGCGCTGTTTGCTCAGACGGTGATTGATAAAACCCAATTGGTGCGCCATATTCAGCACGCCTTGCAAGACCGTAAGGAGATTGCGCTGGGTGAGCTGATTGAGCAGCGCCCGCTCGAGCACGGCTTGGCGGAACTCATCGCTTATCTTCAGTTGGGGAGCGAGCAGTTTCGTACTGAGGTGGATGAGAGCATCATTGAGACTATTACTTGGCAAGGCCTCAGCGCGCGCGGCG
>JANLRI010000267.1:0-2576 GCA_031361565.1 Betaproteobacteria bacterium
TACGCGACGAAGTAATACTCGAACCAAAATTAGCGGCGAAGGGCACTAAGGGAGGTTTGTCCGCAGTGATTGGTGAGGGCAAACGCGCGATTACCGTTAGAGTCAACGATGTGGTCGGGGTAGCAGGTTTTGCATTGCCCGGAAACTACGTGGACGTCATCGTCAATACAATGTCCGATAAGGGCACATCGGATAAGGGGGTCCCTAGAGACGCATTGAGTGTTTCCAAAATTGTGCTCGAGAAAATACTGGTTTTAGCAGTCGCTCAAGAGGCCGGACGGGATGACTCGAAACCTAAAGTGGTCAATGCGGTCACCTTAGAGGTCAGCCCGGAGGATGCTGAAAGAATCGACCTAGCACGTAGTGTCGGCAGCTTGTCACTGGTGTTACGTAATCAGATTGAATCAAAAGTTTCAAAAACTGTCGGCGCCACCAAAGACAGTCTTCTTGGGAAGGCCTTGCCTATCGAAAAACCGATGGCACCGCCTATGGCTGCACAGAAAGTCGTGCGAGTGGTGAAGCCAGAGCCGATACAAGCAGCTATCCCTTCACCGCCGAAGCCTTTGCAGGTTGCGACACCGCCCCCGGTGACCGTGATGAGAACTTGTATTGACAGCTTTATCGGTACCAGTCGAATTTCAGAGTGTTTCTAAGAATTAAACCCGGGAGTCCCCAGTGGAGTTGGAAATCAAAAATAATAGTAGCTGGCAAAATGTGGTGTTAACGGTTGCGCTATTTGCCTTTGCGATCCCTTCGGGCTTTGCAGAGGTCGTCGCGAAGAGTGCGATTCCTTTGCCGCAATTGGCTCAGGCGACGCCTGGGCCTCCTACTTCTGCCTTGGCCGGGGCAGTGGCAGCGCCTTCTGGAGCCGTTCTGGATAGTGGGCCGAGTTGCCCGGCGGGCCTGCCCGATCCCATTCTTGTGAGGCTAAACGCGGGCAAGTCGACGTTGATTAATCTACCAGAGCCAATTGTTCGACGAACTCTTGGAGACCCTGGTGTCGTTGACGCGAAACTGGTAAGTCCTCAGATTATTTACTTGGTCAGCGGGAAGATCGGGTCCACCAATGCCATTTTGCAAGGTCGAAGCGGGCGATGCGTGGTATTAGATATCGTGGTCGGGGTGGATGTCGACGCTGTGCAATCGAAAATTCGTGAGTTGCTTCCTGCCGAGACCGGCATTCGGGTGACCTCGGCTGCAGATAGTATCGTCCTCACCGGCACGGTGTCGGATCCAATAGCCGCCGAGCGTGCAGTGAGTATCGCTAATGCCTATGCTCGTTCAAGCTACACACCAGGTTCGGATTCGCCTCCTGGGGGGGCGGGCGTCGGCGCAGGTGGCGGTTCATCGCAGCGTGTTGCTCTTCAAAACGCAGTTGCTGGTGCGGCACCGCTTGTTACGAGGGTAGTCAATTTGTTGGTCGTGACGTCCGGACAACAGGTCATGTTGGAAGTCAAGATCGCGGAAGTCTCACGAAGCCTACTGGACAAGCTTGGCGTAGATTTCAAGTTGTCGCGAGCGGCAGGTGGCTGGGTCAGTCAGTTGTCATCGGCTTTCACCACTGGTACAGCGGCAGGCAATATTGGCGCGGGACGTGTCGTCAATGGCGCGCGAGATTTATCAAACCTTATTTCCATCGAGGCGGAAAAACGTGATGGGTTGGTACGCATTCTTGCGGAGCCCAACGTGATGGCCATTAGTGGTCAAGAAGGTAGCTTTCTCGCGGGCGGGAAGATTCTGATTCCTGTGGCACAGGCGAATTCGACGGGAGTTCTCACTGTGAGCTTGCAAGAGAAAGAGTTCGGTGTTGGTCTCAAATTTACACCGACCTTACTGGGAGATGGCCGCATTAACTTGAGAGTTTCTCCTGAGGTGTCCGAGCTATCGAAAGAAGGTGTAGGTATTACAGCGAATGGGGTCGGCGGAAGTTCCATCCTTCCCTTAATTACCACCAGAAGAGCATCAACTACGATTCAGTTAAGCGATGGTCAAAGCTTCGCGATAGGCGGGCTAATTAAGAGTACCTCAACGGCCAATGTGAAGGCCTTTCCAATCCTTGGTGAGATTCCGGTACTTGGAGCCTTATTTAGAAGTACGGACTACCAGCTCGACAAGACGGAGTTGGTGTTCATCGTGACGCCGAGAATTGTAAAAGCCTTGCCTCCGGAATTCACCCTACCCACGGATCTGGTCGGGAATCCTGATCGCAAAGCGCTGATGCTCAACGGTGTCATTGATACAACACCCAAGACTCCTGAAACCCAGAGTGGCATGACCCTTAAATAGGTAGAATTATGAATTCTCAACGTCAACTACACTCCTCTGCCCCGAACAAAGAATTGGGGCGAACAGGAGCATTAGTACTCGGTTTATTCATTGCCTTCGGTGTTAGTGGCTGTGAATCCATTACTCCAAACTTCGATGCTAACTTTGGAAAGAGCTTGGTCGCTATCCGAGCGGCGCAAACCAAGAACCCGATGGCTAGCATTACCAATAAGGACAAATCCACCGATGGTATTGAGGGTCGCGTTGCACGTGAGTCTATCCAGCGCTATCACCAAAGTTTTATTGAGCCG
>JANLRI010000280.1:0-5966 GCA_031361565.1 Betaproteobacteria bacterium
CAGCCCGACTCCGTCGTCCCGGAAACACTCGATGCTGATCACCAATTGAATTTATTCAAGATTTAACCGGACACTACTGATCAGGCATTTTAAAGAGCTTTCTCCAACTGATTGCCTAGGTATGCGAGGTCAGTCGGGGTCTAATTCATCAAACTGCGGCCCTTGAAAGGTTGCCTCGGTCGTGCGCGACCTGTCATGATCGCTAGCGAAGTTGCTGCATTTGCGGTTCACGGGGTGCCTTCTGGCACAGCTTATCGGCAAGCTCCTTGATTCGGGTGCAGCCGCCTGCCTAACCCTGGCGAAAAGTAAGCGCCAAGTCGCAACCTCAATGCTACGAAAGTGCCTAAAGCGCCAAAAGGCCCTTCCAGTGAGCCCTAAGATGCTTTTGATCTGCGGCGCTTAGAGCGCCCGCCTTTCTAAGCACCAAGCGGTGATCGAGAGTAAACAACTTCAGTCGAACAATACAAGGACTGGGTAGACCAGCCGATTGCAAATTCACAATTGGATAGTCTCCTATCCAATCGGATTGTTCAGCACTTGTGATCATCGCCAAAACACTATGGCTTTCCACGTGGTTAAACGCTCCCGTCGAAACAACCATGGCGGGTCGCCTCTTAGAGGCGGTGCGATCGGTAAACGGAAAAGGCACGACGACGACATCAAAGGCCTCCAGCTTGAGACGAGCCATTAAAGATTCTTAAAGGCAAGGTTATCTTTTTCGCTGGACCATTCTTGCAATGTGCTTTCTAGAGCTTGCGTGAACGCCACATCAAGCGGAGTGACTCGAGATAACCTTACCTCAGTACCGACGATTTCAAAGCCCACAAGATCTCCAGCGTTTAGTTTGAGAGCCTTGCGAACACTGGTGGGAACGGTGGCTTGGTATTTGCTCGTTAGCTTAGAAGCTTGAAGCATAGTATTACTTTCTGACAGTATTAATGTAGGTGATTCTACTCCGAGCTTTTGAGTTTAAGATTTTTTCGAACCTTTGTTGCGGCCTTCCAGCTTGTTGATAAAGCCCTCGAAGCCATAGGCACGGATTTCTTCGCCAAACTGCGGGCGGTAAGTCTCAACCAGCCACTCACCGCGCACGTTCAGGTCATAAATCTCCCAGCCAGTGGCTGATTTTTCCATACGGTAGTCTAGCTGGATCGGATCGCCGCGACCTTTGATTTCGGTTTTGACCACGACTTTATTGTCGTCGGCGGCGGCGCGAAACGGCTTCATAGAAATAGTTGGGTCGCGCACGTCGGCCAAAGCGCCTGCATAGGTGCGTACCAACAAGGTTTTGAACTCTTCTTGCAGGCGTTTTTTCTGCTCGGGCGTAGCCGACCTCCAGTAACGGCCTACGGCAGCGGAGGTCATGCGTGCCAAGTCGACATTGGGCATGATTTTGCTGGCTACCAGCGCATTCACTTTGCTGGTATCACCAGACTGGATGTTTTTATCAGCTTTGATCGTGCCGAGCACTTCGGTGGACAGGCGTTTGATAAGCGCATCAGGGCCTTCCGTCGCCTGCGCTAAGGCGGCGCCAGACTGGCCAAGGCCGAGGCTAAGCACGACAGCGCTGACGAGAGTAATCCAACGGCGGTTGACTAACATTACTTTTCCTTGATGTGGCATACGCGTTTAACTAAGAACACAATTCTAACGGTTGATGACGACGGGTAGCGCTTATCTATTTGTGAATAAGCCTTGCCACAAACTTCGAGCCATCGCATTGCAGTTTGAAGTAATATTTAGGTTACTACTTTGTTTTTTTTTACTACCGTGAGCTCTGTAGAACCTGCCAGCCGATGCAAACTTGCGGAGCAAAAAAACAAATCAAGATCTAATCAACAAACCCGTGCAGGCTTGCGAACTCGCAAATCGCTAGATCGGTCTCCCCGGCAAGTCCAACAAATTCAACCTGGGTAGCGCCAGGAAACTTTGCCTCAAGTGTCGCAACCAATCCGCGCGAAATATTCAGGAATTGAACGAGTGGTAAGCCTTGATCGACCGCTTGGGTATAAAACAGGAATGAAAAGATTAGGTCATACTGGTGTGAGTTCTCCGACAAGCAATCAGCCCCGCCCCCAATAAAACCAGATAAGATGCAGTCGTGGCCGCGGCATCACCGCAATGCCCAGATCGCCAGTCTGGCGCGAAGTTGGAGTAGGAAAAATGTGGGGCTTTTCAACCGATCCTGATTTTCAAAAAGAATTAGATTGGATCGACACCTTTGTTCGAGAGGAGATCGAGCCCCTGAATCGCATTTTGGGAAACCAATGGGATATTCACGCACCGAACTTCATTAAACTAGTTCGCCCCTTGCAGCAGCGAGTAAGGGCGCGCGGGCTTTGGGCTTGCCACCTCGGCCCTTCTCTTGGAGGCAAAGGTTATGGCCAACTCAAGCTCGCACTCATGAATGAGAAATTTGGGCGCTCACGCTTTGGTCCCATCGTATTTGGCTCGCAGGCGCCCGATACTGGCGATGCGGAAATTCTGGCGCACTATGGAACATCTGAGCAAAAAGAGCGCTTTCTCAAACCGCTGCTTGCCAACGAGATGGTCTCCTGTTTTGTGATGACCGAACCCCAGGGGGGCGCCGATCCACTGGTCTTGCAAGGGCATAAGCTTTTTAAAGAGCCTTTTTTCAGCCGATTGCCTGGGTAGCCGGGGTCCGATTCATCAAATTGAGGCCCTTGAAAGGCGACCTCGGTGGTGCGCGCCTGGCAGGATCGCTAGCGAAGTTGCTGCATTTGTGGCTCACGAGGTGCCTTCTGGCACAGTTTATCGCAAGCTCCTTGATTCGGGCGCGCCCCTGAGTTTTCCGCGCTCCCCAGTGCTACCAGGCCTCGTTTAAGAAACAACCAGTCAAGAAAAGGGGCATGTCGCGAATTGTGGATGAGTCGGGAGAAGACTATCTTTATCCGCAAAAGGCTTTCTTGTTGTTGACCGAGGCACTATGCTCAATTGGAACAAAGCAGGAAGGCTGCTGCCTAGAAAAATTGGTTCTTGTATCGCATTGCATGTCCACTGAAGTGGAATATGATTTGCAACAGCTTACATAAATTTCTCGACGGCTTGCCACGTTAATTTCCCCGCTCAGCACAGCGTTAAGGCACCGCAATTGCGACGCACGGGACGCACCCATGCGCAGTGGATCGAGCGCTTTCACAAACGAGGTTTGCCGCCTGCCCGAAGGGGGCGGATTCTGTTCTGGCCACCTGGGTCAGAAGTCTTGACGCTTATCAAAATATGAATAAGGCCTCACGGAGCCTGTCTGCGTCATTTAGGTTTCGGGCGTGAAGCCACTGGCCTTAATGATCGGTTCCCAAAAGTCGTGCTCTTTCTGTAGGGCGCTCAGAGTTTCCGTTGGCCCTAGGTACTCTGCTAGTAACGAGCTTTTGCGCCACTGCTCTTGGACTTCAGTGTCCCGTAATCCGAGGCGTATCGTCTCGGTTAACGAAGCGATTACTTGCGCAGGGCATTTCTTCGGCACCACCGCGACCAAGGTTTCTTTGTGGGTCAATTGAGGAAAGCCTAGTTCGCGAAAAGTGAGCGTGTTGGCTAGTGCGGCTGAGCGCTCGGCCCCCGTCGAGGCCAATACCCTGACTTTCCCAGCCTGAACCATGGCCAGGGTCGCGGTTTCGGTCGTGACGCCAGCAGATACATGCCCGGAGGCGACAGCCAGCATCGCGGCACTCCCGCCACGAAACGGTACGTGAGTCCATTCGAACTTGCATTCGCGGGCGATTAACATGGCCAGCAGATGCTGAAACGAACCCGCGCCCGCATTGCCACACTGCGCTTGTCCGGGAATGGCTCTCGCCCATGCGATAAATTCGCTGAAGGTGCGAACCTCTTGCGGCACGCTCGGACCGACGGCCACAGCGAAGCTAAAAGACGCGACGCTCGCAATGGTTGAAAAATCTTGGTTGAGGTTATACGAGAGATTTTTGAACGTGTTGGGATAGAGGCTGAGCGTGCTGCTGGGCGTAATCAACATCGAGCTTCCATCGGGGCTGCTTGACTTGACCGTTTCTACGGCAAGCCTCCCAGCTGCGCCCGATTTGATATCGACGATCACATTCTTTGCGAACTTGCCGCTGAGGCGTTCTCCGAGTTTTCGACACACCAGATCGATCGAGCTGCCAGGCGGATAGCCGCACACGATGCGCATCGTATCGATCATGGTTTGGGCGCTGCTCAAACGCGGTAGCCCTATTGCGGAGATCCCGAGGCCTACACTCGCGAGCAATATTTCACGACGGCTCTGTTGGGTATTCACGGCTTCAACTCCTATCGAGACAGTGACGAACTATCTAAAACAGAATGCAATTTACGCCTTGTTGCTATAAAGTAGTAGCTCGAAATTAGATTCATTTTATAACTTTTAGTTATCACATAAAATCATGCCCAATTCATTCAAGCGCCTTGTCAGACGAATTAAGCTGCGAGATTTGGACACGCTCGGGGTGGTAGTTTCCTGCGGGGGCATTCGTAAAGCAGCTGAGCAACTTCATTTGTCGCAGCCCGCCGTCTCAAAGGCGATTGCCGGGCTGGAAGAAGACGTTGGTTATCCGCTTCTCGTGCGTACACAGCGAGGGGTGGAAGTCACGGCCTACGGCGAAGCCTTGCTGCGTCGAAGCGGTGACATCTTCGACACTCTGCTTGAGAGCCTACGAGAGCTCGAAACCTTGGCGGACCCAGATGTTGGTGAAATTCGTTTCGCGTGTACCGAGCCCGTCATGGCGGGACTGATTGCGGCGGCGATGCAGCGGATTACTCGGCAGTATCCCAAGGTACGTTTCCGCGTGGAGTCCTTTGGTACCGATTTGACGCAAGTGCGTGCCTTAATGGAACATGACTGTGACTTTGTGTTGGTGCGCCCGCATGGCATGACTCTGGATCGGGAGATTAAAACTGAGCCTCTGTATTACGAAAGACTCCAGGTCGTTGCGGGTCAACAAACCTCATGGGCGAGACGGCGTAAGATGAATTTAGCTGAGCTTGTCGATGCACCTTGGATACTTTCGAGCATAGAAATTTTGAGTCGCGACAGTCCGTTTGCCCAATCGTTCGAGGCCCTCGGACTACCGCTTCCCAAGGCGGGTATCGTCACGGGTTCCGTTCACTTACGTGTCGCACTTGTTGAAAGCGGGCAGTTTATTACGGTGATGCCGCGCGCCTTATTGCACTTCAATGCCATGCGCTATGCGCTTAAGATCCTTCCAGTGGAACTTCATCTCTGGAAAACACCGAACATGATTCTTACCCTTCGGGATCGCCCCTTGAATCCGGTTACTGAAAAATTCATCGACGTCATTCGTGAGATGTCTTTGCCACTGACGAAATAAGCCCGGCCTCCGAGACTTGGTGGCATGACAACTAAAACTTATCAGCCGATGTATAAAAGAAACTTCCGATTGATCACGCAAGCGACGATGATTTATGCTTTGAAATAAAAAAAGTAGTGTGAATCATGCCCAACCTAGCGCTAGAGCGCACGCCCAATATGATTCTTGGCCCTTATTTCCCCCTTCATACGGACGAAGCATCAGAGGCCAACATATATGACGATGGCGAGCGGAATCATCCGGCGGTGGGCACCCTGATTGGCCTTTATGGCCGCGTTCTCAATTGTGCAGCGGAGACTGTGAGTGAAGCGCAAATTGAAATTTGGCAGAGCGACCAACATGGGCGGTATCGCCATCCCAGCACGCGCGCCCAGCGGCCTGACGACGTGCGCTTCAATGGCTTTGCGCGGGTGCGCTCTGGCCTCGATGGAAGTTACCGTTTTCGTACCGTCATTCCCGGCAGCTACATTGACGGCGGTCGGCATCTAGGGGCGGCGCTTTCTACCAATGGAACGTTGTACTTTCTACGGGCTGAACGGCTTGCAAGGCCGTCCTTTGGATTGTCGGACTCAGTCGCGCCCTGTTTTCTGTGGACTACTAATCAAAGGAAGTGCAAACTGTCAG
>JANLRI010000301.1:0-5783 GCA_031361565.1 Betaproteobacteria bacterium
CGAACGGGTCTTGCTGTAGCCCCCCTTAAATGCAAGCGTGCCATTGTCGTGAAAATCATTGCGCGTGAAGGTCGGCCCCTGGTAATCCAGCTGCGATTTAGGTTGACCATTCAGGTACCAGGTTTTTTCTTGAAGTAACTCTTCATTCACCCAGCGCGATTCGGCCACCAAGGTACCACTCGCGTGGAAGTCGCGCTCAAGTTCCTTCGTTCGGCGCGACCCACCCTGCACCGCAATCACCTGCGAGACGATCTCCTTCACTTTGACGCCAGTCTGATTAAAGCGATTCTCGGTATAGCGAGCGTCTCGTGTGGCCGTTTCGCTGCGGATCTTGCCATTGTCCCAATAACTTAGAGTGGCGGTGACTTCTCCGTTGAGAAAGGATTTCCGCATCTCCAACCTCTCACCCGAATACAACTCTAACTGCACTTCGCCCTGGAAGCCGCAGAGTTTTTGGTCATTGATTTTGTCGAAATTGATGACCGGCTTTTTGGCGCAGCGAACATCTCGTAGTTTGCCATTTTGATTCAGGGTGATCGAAGCCTGCTCTCTGGTTTCGATGAAGGGCGACTCGGGGGAAATGGGTTTGGTGACTTCGTAAAAGGTGAGGCGCTGAAGAGCGCCCGATTCGAAGAAGAATTTTTGCAACCCAAGGTTAGAGCCGGACTGATACTGTTCATCGGCCACGAGCACTCCGGCAAGGTAAGTTTTTGCGCCGCCTTCCTTGTTGCCTTTGGCATTGGTTCGAAAATCGCGTTGTAGTTTGCCGTTGTCGTAAAACCGTTCGAGACCAAAAAACTCGCCGTTTTGTACCTCCTGCTCACGAACCAATTGTCGGCTTTCTCGATCAATGCAACGCATGATGCCCGTTAGACCAGCCGTGGTACTCCCGTTATCAGGGCTCACCGACTTACCATTGATGTCGCAGTCTTTTGGAGCTGCTACGGCGAGCTTACCCATCAGGATCAACAACACCGTTAGCCCCGCACGAAATCGGATGGTCATGGCTGTACCTTGTTATCCCAAAGAAGAAATATTACCAAAGACTGGTCGGGGCTTCACACTCGAATACGCTCGAGGCATACAATCCCGCGGCATAGCACAATGTATCGAGGTATTTTTCATGTTTTCCCCATTAGCTTGTCAATCCGATCAGTTCAGCATCCCGAAAGAGGTCTGTTACCTTAATTCGGCTTATATGGGCCCGTTGCCAAATGCCGTCCTTGAGGCTGGCCACGCAGCCTTGAATCTACGCGCCTGCCCCACGGCCATTCAGTCCCAGGATTTTTTCACCCCCGCAGAACGGGTGCGAGAGCGTTGTGCAAAGTTGGTTCATGCCGATGCAGAGTCTGTCGCCTTGATTTCCACGGCGGCCTACGGCATTGCGACAGTCGCCAAAAATGTGAAGTTCTCCCCCGGTCAGAACATTGTGATCCTGGCCGAGCAGTTTCCCTCGAACGTTTATACCTGGCGCAATTTGCGCAACCAAGGTGTGAGCATTCGAACGGTCGCTCGGCCAGCGTTGAACCAGAGTTGGAGCGAAGCACTGATCGCAGCCATCGACATCAATACCGCTCTAGTGGCGATTGAAACCGCCCACTGGACGGATGGCACGTTGTTTGATGTACCGAGCATCGGACTCGCTGCTCATCAAGTCGGGGCTTGGATGCTGGTTGACGGCACCCAGACTGTAGGCGCCCACCCCTTTGATTTCGCCACGGCAAATATCGATGCACTGATTGTGCACAGCTACAAATCCATGCTTTGCAATTATGGTTTGGGCTTTGCTGTCTTCAGCGCGCGCATGCGCGATGCCTCGCCTTTGGAGGAGAGCTGGCTGCTGCGCAAAGGCAGCGAGGATTTTTCGAGACTGGTCGATTATCAGGATGAGTATGCACCCGGAATGCGGCGCTTTGACACCAGTACCCGCGCCAATCCGAGTTTGATCATGATGTTGGACAAATCGTGTGAGCTTCTCAGCGACTGGCAGGCCGAACGTATTAGAGCGTACACCATAGACATCGCCAGGGACTTTGTGGAAGCCGCTCAAAACAAGGGTTACAACATCGAAGAGGAATCGAAACGTGCCGGCAACATTTTTGGAATTCGACCGCCCGCCGGCACCGATCTCGATGCGATTCGCCTTAAACTGGCCGAGCAAAAAATATACCTGTCAGTACGTGGCAGCGCAATTCGCGTGTCGCCGCACGTCTACAACAATCGCGAGGACTTCTCGCGACTGGCTCACGCGCTCGACCTCAACTAAAGCGCGCTCATCCCGGCTCGCACCTTGGTCGCGACAGTTTCTTTGGAGACGATGAATTCAAGGAACCGTTTTGCTAGGTCGACCTGATCTGCGCTGCTGGCGATGCCTGCCGAGAAGGTCGTCACCAATTGGATCTCGGGAGGCAGAGGCCCCAGTAAAGTAATGCCGGGGATTGAGATCAATTCGGAGAGTTGCTGGAAACCTAGCTCTGCCTCGCCATTCGCTAGCAAGTTTCCGACCGGGACTCCCGGCGGGGCGACCACGAGACGAGGTTTAACCAGCTCGGCGATGCCCCATTGAGTAAATAGCTTCTCGAGATACACCCCGCTCGGGCCTGTCGAGTAACTAATTGTCTTAGCCCCCAGAATCGCTCGCTTCAAGGCTTCCGCGGACCCAATGTCAACGCGCTTCGCTCCAGCCTTGACGGCCGCGACGATCCCCGAACTCACAAAATCGATGCGACTCCCTGCGCGCAAATGCCCCTCATCGATTAATTGATCAATCGCATCGGCCGCCAGGACAACGAGATCGAAAACCTCGCCAGCGCGGACTCGGCGATTGACATGGACACCGCCAATGGATTCCACCGCAAAAGTGGCTGATTCAAACCTTTGAAAATCTTGTGCCAAGAATTGCAACACATCTTTCGTGGCCATAGAGGAGATAATTTTTAGTGTCATCTTGATACTGGTTTTTTAAATTGGAGAAATGTAATGGAGTGCAAGGCGCTTACTTCAAGGGCGGCGCCTCCACACAATCTAAAACTCGATCAAGCTTTGCACCGGTAAAGTGAGGTCTCGGGCCGAGTGTTTCAAACGGCAGGCCTTGGCGATTGATCCATACCGTGATGAAGCCAGCCCAAGTCGCGCCAAGTGCATCCCAAGCATTACTCGATACAAAAAGCACTTCGGCTGGACGACAATTGAAGCGCTCTAAAACTAATGCATAACTCTCCGGCATCGTTTTAAACTGACGAATACCATCGATTGAAATGACTGCATCAAGCAGGCTTTCCATACCGGCGCTTTTCACCGCAGAGTTCAGCATGTCGGGGCTGCCGTTCGAGAGAATCGCCGTGGCCATGCCCTTCTCTTTGAGTTGGCGAAGTACGGCAAGGTTTTCCGGGAAGGCTTGTAGCTTGGCATATTGGGCCATTAGGCTTTCTTCGTCACTCGCCTTGCCTACCAACTTCAAACGCTCCAAAGTGTAGCGAAGCGACAGCCGGGTCAAAGTCCAGAACGACTCATAAAACTGGCTTCCTTTAGCACCATGCGGATCGCTCAAAGAAATCAGTCGGGTGTACTCGATTTGTTTGTCCCGCCATAGTGCGGCGATCGCGGCGCCTTGTGTCGGGAACAAGGTCTCGGCCAGCGCGTTAATTGAATATACGTCGAACAAGGTTCCGTATGCGTCAAAGACGACAACTTTGTATTGATTCATTTCGCGCCGTGCTCCATTCTGACTTTGTTAGCCGCTTCAATGATCGCTGGTAAGTCTTCTTCCAATAAAAAGCCATCGCGAATTAATTTTTGGCCCGCAGCCCGAACTTTTTTCAGATAGTCAGCCGAGCTAGAGTAGCGCTCGGCAAGGCTTGGTCGAGTATCACTTGCCAAGCGGGCAGTCGAATCAGGCGCAAAGGGAATGTAGGCCGCGTTGAGATTGCAGGCACGGTCGCTTAAAGGAAGATTTTGTGCTCCATGAGTTCCAAGCGGAACGACCAAATCGGGTAGACGGACCCCGCCTAACGAGTTTCCATCTGCGTCTCGCAAGGGCACCTGCACGATCGCTCCGGGCAAATGCATGGGAGCTTGCAAGAGCGTCACTTCGCCAGGCTGCGGCTCAAGCGGCATCAGGCGACTTGGGGGCGGCGCCTTGCCCGTGGCCACCCAACGATCAAGATGCAAGAGGCTCGCACGCAACACGGGGAAAAAATCTCGAATGACCGCAAGGCCAACCCCTTCAACAAAGCGGGTAACCCCAGCCTCGTCGACAAATGTAGGAAGCTTAATGCCCTGGCCGAGCTCCCATTGCACAGTCGCCACCGTAAATCCCTGATGCTGCAAGAAGCCCGTGCGTGGATCAAGTTCCAAGGGCAGGAAGTTCTCTCGCCCACTGTTGTAGAGAAAGTGCGAAATCGGTCGACCTCGATTGGGCACGTCAATGAGTAGCGCGCCATTTCCCTTGGCCTCTTGCGTCGGCATGATCACCACAAAGGGCGCAACATACTCAATACGACCGCGTGCATTCTTGGCGGCCTTATCCAATCCTGGAATGGGCTCATTAGGCGCAAGCTCACCCTTGAGTTCACCTTCGATACGTACAAAACTACCCGCCTTAAACTGACCGTATGGGCTGGTTTTACTCACTTTGATTTCGACAATATTGGCTTGACCCAGGGCACTCATCAGCAGACCAAAAATGGCAACAAAAAACCTAGCGAGAGTGGTGCGAAACGCTTTAAAGGCACAAGGACTTAACATAGGTGTCATTCATTGGTTTTGGACAGATTCCCCGTAGGCCGCCAATAATGCACGAACCCGAGAAAAACAGGCTCTTCATGATTCAGTCTAATACTATTCCTGATCGCGCAGGCACCAACGCCTTTGAGGACGATCCCGAATTTGAAGCTCTGCTTAAGCTTTATCTTGAACCAAGGCTTTTTGACCATCTACTGCCCCACTTTAAGCGCTTAGGTGCGCGGGTCGGCGGGCCCATGGAGCAATGGGCTCGAGACGCTGACGTTAATCCGCCTGTCCTGATACATCGTACCAAGCGCGGCCTTGATCAGCAAAGCGTGATCAAGCATCCGTCTTATGTTGAGATGGAACGCATCGCCTTCGAAGAGTTTGGACTGGCCGCGATGTCGCACCGCAGTGGTGTCCTCGGATGGCCAGAGGCCATGCCTGCTGCGGCCAAATACGCGCTGAGTTATCTTTTTGTTCAGGCAGAGTTTGGGCTGTGTTGCCCGCTCTCCATGACCGATTCTTTGACGCGTACACTACGAAAATTCGGCGACCAAAGCCTCATCAATCGTTATCTCACCGCCCTGACTTCCCAAGACTTGGACGCGCTGGCTCAAGGAGCCATGTTTATGACCGAGCAGGGCGCGGGGTCCGATGTCGCTGCGACGGACACCCGCGCTGAACTTGACGAGACTTCTGCCCTTCAAGCACACAGCAATCTTGCCGAGCATCCGGCTTGGCGTCTTCACGGCGACAAATGGTTTTGCTCAAATCCAGATGCGGCCCTTGCGATGGTCTTAGCGCGCAGTGAGCCCAATGAAACCGGTATGCGTGGAGTCTCTTTGTTTTTATTGCCAAAACTTTTGCCCGACGGTTCGCGCAATCATTACCGAATCGTGCGACTCAAAGACAAGCTGGGTACACGTTCGATGGCCAGTGGTGAAATTCACCTGGAGGGCGCAAGAGCCTGGCTGGTCGGCGAGCGTGGACGTGGCTTCGTGCAAATGGCCGATATGGTGAATAACTCTCGTCTCTCGAATGGCATGCGCGCGGCG
>JANLRI010000357.1:0-5401 GCA_031361565.1 Betaproteobacteria bacterium
CCAACTGGCTCATGCCTATCATCGCCTCGATGAAAAAGATCGCGTTGCTAAGGTCATTCGACGACTCGCGGCGTTTGAACCTGAAGTAGCCTGGCAACTTGAGCGCGAAACCGGACTGATTCCGAATTCGGCAAAGTTTTAATCTATCGTGGGACTCTGTCCTCTTTAACGGGAATTTGGAGACAAAATGCCACTGTCTGCAAGGCACCAGGAATACTGGAAAAAGACTTTGCGCATCACGGCCATCCTGATGGTGGTTTGGTTTGTAGTGACTTATGTAATCGGCTACTACGCCCGCGAGCTCAGTTTTGATTTTTTTGGATGGCCGTTCTCGTTCTATATGGGTGCGCAAGGCTCATTGATCATCTACTGTCTAATCATCTTGTACTACGCCTGGTATATGAATAATTTGGACAAAGAGTATGGCGTAGAGGAGGACATCGAATGACCGCCCCCGTGCAATCTCGAAGATCCTTCGTCTCTCAGTTAAAGAAGGCTTACGCCTGGTACACCGGCGGCTTTATCGCCTTCGTGCTTATCTTGGGTGTACTCGAGCAAATGGGCCTGCCAAGGGTCACCATGGGTTACGTGTTTATGGCTGCGACCATTCTGCTTTACGCGGGTATTGGGGTCATGAGCCGTACCAGCGATGCAGATGAATACTATGTGGCGGGCCGCCGCGTTCCCGCCATGTTTAACGGCATGGCCACGGGCGCAGATTGGATGTCGGCGGCGTCCTTCATCGGCTTGGCGGGGGGTCTTTACCTGCAGGGCTATTCAGGCCTGGCCTTTATTATGGGCTGGACCGGTGGCTATGTGCTTGTGGCACTCTTCTTGGCACCGTTCCTTCGTAAATTTGGTCAGTTTACGATCCCGGATTTTCTAGGTGCTCGCTATGGAGGTAACGTGCCGCGTTTTGTGGGTATTGTCATCGCTATTGTTTGCTCCTTCACCTATGTTGTGGCGCAAATTTACGGTGTCGGCTTAATTACCACTCGATTGACTGGTGTGGATTTAACCGTAGGCATCTTCTTAGGGCTGACCGGTATCTTGGTCTGCTCCTTCTTGGGCGGCATGAAAGCCGTGACATGGACTCAGGTTGCGCAGTACATCATCTTGATTATTGCCTACCTGATTCCTGTCATCTGGCTCTCGGTGAAACAAACCGGTATTCCCGTCCCTCAACTGATTTATGGTTCTCAACTCCAGAAGGTTACTGCTTTGGAGGAGAAGCTTCTTAAAGATCCGAAAGAGCTTGAGGTACTTAAGATCTTTTCGGATCGTGCCGACGCTGCCGCCGCGAAGTTGAAGGATGTTCCAAAAGCTTTTGCCAATGGAAAGTTTGCGCTAGAGGTCGCTGTGGCCGATGCAAAGGCGGACCCTTCCCCCGATACTGCGAAAGTCAAGGCAGCGGAAGAGGCCTTGAGCAAGTATCCGAAGGATGAAGCGGCTGCCAAAGTCGCCTGGAGCAAAGAATCGGGCTTGAAGGCTCGCTCAGGGCCACCTTTACGTCATGGTGAGGCCTTTCCCGCGAAAGATGAAAAGGGACGTGATATTGCCCGCAAGAACTTCTTAGCTTTAGTCTTTTGTTTGATGGTGGGTACGGCTGCTTTGCCACATATCCTCATGCGCTACTACACCACACCTTCGGTAAAGGACGCTAGAAGCTCGGTCACTTGGTCGCTGTTCTTTATCTTCCTGTTGTACTTTACGGCACCGGCTTTGGCGGTGCTAGTGAAGTTCGTGGTCTACAACGATGTGGTCGGATCGTCCTTTGCCAGCTTGCCCGCTTGGGTCCAAGCCTGGACGAAAGTTGATCCAACGCTGCTTTCGGTGACCGACATTAATAAGGATGGCATCGTGCAGTTGGCGGAGATTGCGATTGGTCAGGATATTGTGGTTCTGGCCACTCCAGAGATTGCTGGTTTGCCCTATGTGGTCTCGGGCATGGTCGCCGCGGGTGGCTTGGCTGCGGCTTTGTCGACCGCCGACGGACTGTTGCTCACCATTGCTAATGCGCTGTCTCATGACCTCTACTACAAGATGATCGATCCTAATGCTCCAACAGCTCGGCGGGTGTTGATTTCGAAAGTCCTGTTATTGATCGTTGCGGTCTTGGCGGCCTTGGTGGCTGCACAAAAACCGGCGGACATCTTATTCTTGGTGTCAGCAGCGTTTTCCCTGGCAGCCGCTGGGTTCTTCCCGGCACTGGTACTCGGAATTTTCTGGAAACGGACTACTGGTATAGCGGCAACCTTCGGCATGATGGCTGGTTTCCTCACCACGATCTATTACATGGCTAAGACGCAACCTTGGTTGCGCGAAGTGTTCTTTGGGATTCCAAAATTGGCGCCGGTCACTGATTTGTGGTGGGACATCCTACCGATTTCGGCCGGTCTGTTTGGCGTTCCGATTGGTTTCTTGGTGATTATCATCGTGACCATGATTACTCCAGCGCCATCGAAAGTCACACAAGAGTTTGTTGAAGGTGTTCGCTACCCTAACCTTAGACCCGCCTAGTGTGGAACGCCACACTAGGTGCGTGCCGATTTCTCGGCAGTCGTCCTTCAGGGGTCGTTTCAGTGGGCGGCCCCAATCTCTGGGGAGGTGATGGAAGCGGCGTAAACTAAATGTCGAAAGGGCTGCTATTTTTCCTAGTCGGCCATCGGGTCTAATTTCAGGGAGTTCTCTTAGGTGTTACATCCGCAAGCCCGAGCTTTGCTAAAGCTCATCGAAGACAGCAAAATGCCCCCCACTCACACCTTGCCGCCTGACATGGCGCGCAAGTTCTATTTGGAACGGCGCTCGTTCAGCCAACCCGCTGTGCCTGAGGTGGCCTTGGTCGAAGACTTGAAAGCAGAAGGACCGCAAGGAGCCATTTCATTACGGCATTACCGGCCCACCGCAAGCTCGCCCGACACTGTGCTTCCTGTCTTGGTGTATTACCACGGGGGCGGGTGGGTGATTGGGGACTTGGATACTCATGATGTCTTGTGCCGCCAACTCTCCAATGCCTCAGGATGTAGCGTGATTGCGGTAGATTACCGACTTGCGCCTGAGCATCGCTTTCCGGCCGCCTTTGACGATAGTCTCGCGGCCACTTATTGGGTGGCACGCGAGGCGAAAAAGCTAAAGATCGACGCCTCCCGTTTGGCTGTGGGCGGCGATAGTGCAGGAGGCAACCTAGCGGCGGCCGTGGCCATTGCCGCTCGTGACAACGCGGATTTGCATATTGCCTATCAGTTGTTGATTTATCCGGCGACGGATCAACGACCTGGCTTTCCCTCACGCACGAGTAACGGTCAGGGTTATCTGCTCACCGCTGATACGATGAAGTACTTCCATGATCATTACATTACGGATCAAGCCCTGGATCTCGACTGGCGCGCATCGCCTTTGCTGGCGCCAAGCCTAGCCGGTCTGCCGCCCGCTCTTGTGTTGACCGCTGGCTTCGATCCGCTTCTTGATGAAGGAATCGCCTACGCAAAGGCGCTGACTGAGGCAGGAAATAGAGCCGCCTATATTTGCTTTCAACGCCAGATTCATGGCTTCATTACGATGGGCCGAGTTTTAGATGAGGCCAACACGGCCGTCACGCTTTGTGGCGCCGAACTCCGCCGCGAGTTACTGGCAAAGTAATTGCCCCAGAAAGGGCGGCTCCTCATGACAAGATTTCAAAATAAGGTGGTCGTGGTAACTGGTGCCGCAGCGGGTATTGGTCGCGCGGCCGCGCTACGTTTCGCACGCGAAGGAGCACTTCTTGTGCTTGTGGATGTACCCGGCAGTGACGTGAACGGATGCGCAGCTCAAATTGAGGCGAGTGGTTCCAAGACCCTGGTTGTTGAAGCCGATGTTACGAAGCGAGCTGAGGTGGAGCGATACGTCCAGGCCGCTGTCGACACCTACGGTCGCATCGATTGCTTGGTCAACAATGCGGGTATCTTAGGCAAGATCCTGCCCTTTCTAGAATGCCCCGACGAGATTTTTGATGAGGTCATGGCGGTCAACGTGAAGGGCGCATGGTTGGGGATGAAACTGGTTGCACCTGTGATGATTCGTGGGGGTGGCGGGGCGATCGTGAATACTGCCTCGGTCGCTGGGATTCGAGGTAGTGCTGGTTTATTGGCCTACTCCACGAGCAAACATGCATTGATGGGGATGACTCGTTCTGCCGCGGCGGAATTGGCGACCCATAAGGTGCGCGTTAATGCGGTATGCCCGGCGCCCATCGAGACCGCCATGGGTCAGCAACTGGGGGAAGGGTTTAATCCAAATAACCCGCAGAATTACCATGATCGAGTCGTGATGCGTATCCCCTTGGGGCGCTACGGTTATCCAGAGGAAGTCGCCGCGGTCATGGCTTTTCTTTGCTCCGACGATGCGTCGTTTGTGACAGGAGCAGGGTATTTGGTGGACGGTGGGTTGATCTGTTAAAGGCACCAATGTGCACCGATTGTGTTGTTGTCCGTCCTCAAAACGGCGCTTGGCCGAATTGAGGTTGGATCTTGCACTTAGACTGAGGCGGCTCTTAAGCCTTACGACGCATCACGCGAAGTGCGGCGGCACCCAGAATCAACAAAGCGGCTGAACCTGGCAGGGGCACTTGGCTCGGACGGTCTGCGGCTTGGAAGCGAATTTGACGGATGTCTTCGATGCCGTTGGGGTTGCTGTCTTGAAAGAAGACATTGGTCATCAACCAACCGTTCGTGGCGATGATGCTAAATTGATTGAGGCCACCGCTGCTCAGATTAAAGCTGCCGCTATTGACAGATCCCGTGGACGAAGTCAGTGGGTCGAGATAATCCACCCGAAAACTCATGACACCGTTGTGGTCGTTCACTTCTTGTGAATTTACGCTGAAGCCGATGGCAGAGATTGCCTTACTTGAATCGTGGAGCTTGATGTTGCCTGAGGTAAAGGAGCCATCTTGCGCATCCAGTGTGGCTTGTCCACCAGAGATCGTGAGGTTTTCACCAGCACCGTAAAAGTCGATCGCGGTCGGGTGAGAGTTTTGCAGGCAACCGGAGACCAGCGTAGCTGGGCCACCAACCACGGGGGTGGGGGAGCATCCGTTAAAGATCACATTGTCGCCGCCGCCAAAATTGCTGGCGGAGAAAGTGATGCCTGCGTTGGCGCTGGTCACGGCGGCCAAGGACATCAGGGAGGCTGCGATCAGCTTGGTTTTGAAAGTGGAGAGCATAGTCATTTTGGGATCCTTTTAGAGTGTAGTGACAGACAGTGCACAAGCTGTGCCAGGTGCATTAAGCTATTGAAAATAAAGAATATTTTTTCGAAAGACAAAATTCAAATGATTTTCAAGACACAATTGTTCACTACATGTTAAGTTCTATGACATGCGTTTTCTCACGAGTTTTGGTGACGATGTTGGTCGTTTGAAGCT
>JANLRI010000390.1:0-6878 GCA_031361565.1 Betaproteobacteria bacterium
CAGTTCCTGGCAAGAGGTATAACCAGTGGATGAATCAGACGCGGGTGGCACCTGTGAAAGGTTCAAATTGTGCGAGGAAGAGTCTCGCACAATTTGAACTTTGCGAGCATTGGTTGCGCGCTGATTATCTCGGCCGTTATACGGGTATTTGAGCACCGATTTTCTCAGTTGCTTAGAGCGAAGAAGGGCGATGCGTTTTTGAGTCGTGTTGCACCAACAGCGAGGTCCGAAAATGGGTTGCTTTCATCATAGAGCTGAGGCACAAAAAAGTCGTTTGCGGTTTTAAAACCGTCGAATCGAGAAGGTCTCCCCGCCGGGTTCTATGGCTGCGTTGTTGTAAGTGTTCAGCGAGAGCCATGTGTGTGGTGGCACTTTGTCCTGCTAAGTGGCGTTAAGCTAGGGAATCGCAGCTCGAAAGAGTTTTCTGTTGACGGGCATGGTGTAAGCGCAGCACCTCTTGTCCAGTTAAGTCACATTCCCTTTGGGTCGAAGAGCGTGCATGTTTGGGGCGATAAGCTGGGCTGGTTGCAAGCAGCAAACACGGCGAGTATGGCCGCGATGAGCAAGCTCCACGAGCGAGACCAAGGCAATCGTTTTAGAGCGGTTGCCATGAGTGGCGAAGTGCTGCTATGCTGAAACCTGTAATTCATGGCGTAGGTAGCGATGCTTGTTGGCTACACTGCGCTTCGTGGAAAAAGGTATAACCAGTGGATGAATCGGACGCGGGAAGCATCGAGGTTCGCCAGAGAAGTGCAAAGAAGAGTTTTGCACTTCTCTGGCTCAGCGAGCATCGGCCGCGCGCCGATTATCTCGGCCGTTAAAACTCAAAAGTCAAAGAACTCCATAATGCTTGCAATGTATGCATTGCGTGCATATAATATCTGAATGGAGTACGAATTTGATCCCACAAAAGCCGAAGCGAATCTCGCCAAGCACGGCCTACCGATGTCCGAGGGAGAGGGTGTACTTCGCGACCCGTTGTGTTTATCGATGCCAGATGAAATGACGGAGGGTGAACAGCGCTTCGTGGGCATCGGTTCAAATTTGTTCGGGCAATTACGGGTCATTGTGTATACCTACCGAGGCGAAACTGCGGTGCGGGCGATATCTGTTCGCCGCCCCGATCCAAGTGAGGTGAGAGCTTATGAAAAAGGTGTATGATTTTTCGGCAGCGAAGCGGGGTGCCGTCATCCCAGCCGAGGGTAAAACCCGAATTACGATTTATCTCGATGATGCAGTGATTGAGAAATATAAGTCCCGTTCCGAGAAAATGGGCAAGGGCTATCAAACGCTCATCAATGATGCATTGAGAGAAAATCTTGGCTTCGAGCCAGAGGTACTTACGGCCACGATGCTGCGAAAAATTCTTCGCGAAGAACTTGCACAGAGCGAGTAATTTGAGTCTTAACTATACATTGGAGAGGACGGGTTGTAAGAGCGTCACAGCACACCAAAAGGGCAGGGAAGAGTCTGCCCTTTTGGTGCTTAGCGTAACACCTGTGCCCGCCTCTCAATTGAGCCGTTAGTGGTCGTGATGCACAGGGCTTTGGTAATTCAAAGTAGCCCGATTAGCGGTGGAGCGTTCAGACAAACGGCAGTTTGTTTGACAGCCGAGTGTGGGATCCTCTTAGGGCATAAATAACCAAGGAAATTCCTATGGATCCCCTTAGCTTCGCTCTTTCTATGTTTTTGAAAAACCCGGAGATGTCCGCGTCAGTTGCAAAAACAGCGGCCGCCCCCGCAGTTGTCGATGTAGGAAAAATGAAAGCCAGTTTTGCAGATCTCTCAATGGGGATCTTGCAGTGTTATCACAAAACTGCGCGTTATCAATTGGCGGATGTGGTTCAAACACCTTGGCCCCGTCAAGGTCAATACTCAGCCGACAAATCTGCAGTTATAAAAATTCAATTCACTGGTATGTCTAATACAAAATACGAAATGCTCGTCGCCGTAATGCGACAAGAGGAAAAGTTTCGAACCGTTGTCATCAGCGATAGTGCGATGGTGCCCTACAATAAAAAGTGCCAGCTTGAGAATTGGAGCTAAAAGTTCGGCTTTGTGCGTTAAAGCGTCGCGCCTCAGATGCAATGTTGTCGGTACGAAGTTTTCAGAATTGCTAAGGTGCGACCTAAAAGAATTGGGAATCATCCATGTTGCTACAAGCACTAACTTTGGGATGCAACGGACATTTGACCCCGGGCGAGATTTGCTACCGCAAATCCCGCCCGGCCTCAAATGCCGCTGATCTCGGCCGTTATACATTGCTGCCATCACCGAGGAATAACGAATGAGCATTGAGCCGGAGCAACTTCCTCGACGGGATTTTCTTCGGGCATCAGTGCTGGGAGTCGGTGCTATTGCAAGCCGAAGTTCAATGGCTCAAACTGCTACAGGAGGCGCTTCGCCAATGGAACTGCAACTTGATCATGTCATGTTTCCAGTCTATTTCAACAACTCGTTTCTGAATATTGTCGAGCAAGTTTGGAAAGGCCAGTCGAGCGGCCGGGTAGTTCAAGTGCCGCAATATCCTGCGTTCAAGCATGTCCTGCATTTCAGCAAGAGTTTTTACGTCGAGTACCTATCAACGGTACAGTCGGAACCCTATTGGTCCAATGCCGTGTACGTTGTAGTGCCCAAGCAGTATTGGAGTTTTTACAAATCACCAGCGCTTGTCACCGAGCATTTTCTTATTCTCGAGTTTGGCTCGGGTTTTCAAATTGTTAGTCCGCAGTTTCCGCATTTAAACTCAGTCGAGGCAAAGGGTGAAAGCTACGATGGTTTTACTTTGCTTATTTCCAAAGCACTTGAGGAGTCTTTGCTCAACATTGGTGGTCAAAAATGGGTGCTCCCGAGTAATGGGAAAATTCGGGTTCACGAGAAGCTCCATCATGTTCATGAAATTGCGGTCATCAACGAAAAATCTAAGATCGTTGCACCGATTCTCCAGCCGAATCCAGTATTGCGCGAGTTCTTCTAGCCATGTATAACCTGTGGATGAATCAGACGCGGGTGGCACCGGTTAAAGATTCAAAGTATGCGAGGAAGAGTCTCGCATACTTTGAACTTTGCCAGCGCCGGCTGCGCGCTGATTATCTCGGCCGTTATAGCTACTTGGAGACAATTGAGTCATCATGGAAGAACTAGAGCAAGAGTCTGAGGAAAATTCGATGGAAGATGGGCCAAATGAACCGGCAGATCAAATGAGTCACGAAGATGATCCAGAGTATGTCATCGAGATTGAGTACAGCAATTTCATTACTAGATTCGATCTCGATGAAATAGTTGAGTCTATTGATCGAATAATCGAGACTGAATTGTTTGAGGCATTTAACCCTGAGTATAGGTTTCTACGCAGGAGCTATCCTTATTTGAATTATCCGGTACTGTCCGAAGGTTCGGGACTTTCTTTCATCGGTATAAGGAGTGTCGAGTCTGGGTCTATTTGGCTCACTGTCATCGCGAGTGGCGCAGTCGCAACTTATGTTGCGCGGCGATTCAAAAAGGGCATCGACAAAAGCTTGTTCGCGGAGGAGCTTGAACGCTCAGGTCGAATGGTCGGCGACGTCATGGGAGGCGCGCTTCGGCGAATCAACGATTGGGCAGAAAAGTATGTTCCGAAGCAAAAGGAACTTGGTGGAAACGTTAAGCGCATCGCTGTTCGAAAGAAGAAGAGTGCCGAGGGCGGTGAAAAGCAGCCATAACTAGACGATGAAACTGACGCGGGTAGCACCGATAAAAGATTCAAAGTATGCGAGGAAGAGTCTCGCATACTTTGAACTTTGGCAACGTCTGTTGCGCGCAGTTTATCTGAGCCGTTATACAGCACGAGAAGCATAGTTGACACACATACGCCTTAGGCGTATATTCGTCAAATGTTCACAGTAGTTGAAACCCCTACATTTCAGAAAATTTGGCCAATTTATTGGCATGAAGATGAGCGTGGTGAGTTTGCTTCGTATATTGCTCAGAACCCCAGTTCAGGCGATGTGATCCCAGATTCGGGTGGCATTCGGAAGGTTCGTTGGAAGCGTCCTGGCATGGGGAAGTCGGGGGGTGTGAGGGTTATCTACTATGCTCTCAATCCCAAGGAAGAAATTGTTCTGCTTACGTTGTATGCGAAATCCAAGATTGAAAATCTGAATGCCGCTAAGCTAAAGGAAATTCGTGATGCTCTCGAAAAAAAGTCCCCTGAAGGGTAAAGCTCTTGTTGAGTTCGAAGCTCAACGCGATCTCGCTCAAGAGCTTCTTGAGTCTATTCAAGAAATGAAGGCGGGAAAGGTCTCGGTTGTACTTGCGCCTGCGGCAGAGGCACGAGAAAAAACAGGCCTTTCGCAATCACAGTTTGCGAGCTTGCTGGGCGTGTCGGTTAGAACGCTTCAGGGCTGGGAGCAAGGGCGCAAGCAGCCGAGTGGGGCGGCTCGAACTCTACTCAATATAGCGCGAACAAATCCCAAGGCGTTGCTGGCAGTTGTGAGTGCCTAATGGTGTTGTATAACTTGACGTTCCAACTGACAAATTCCAGTGCCGTCGTTTTGTGGGCGCTTTCAGCTTCCCACAAAACGCCGTCCCTGAAATTTGCAGCTGAACTTGGCCGTTATAACTCAGGTCTCAAGCTTTAAGCACCGTAGTCACCCGTTAATTGCAGCTGCCAGTTCTGTTGGTGAGTTTTCTCAAGCCGAGCGGCGCTTGTTTAGCATGGTGTCTTGCTAGCTAGTGCGCTTTGCTGGTATTGTTGTGCCGTGGTCTAAGTCAATTCAACTAGCCAATGGCATGCCTCTAGGTGGTACGCAAATTGGCCCCGAGGCCCGACGAACCAAAGGATTTTTCATGCAATCGAGCCTCGCTGAGTTTCTCGCTTACTATGAAGCGGCGCATCGAAATGCCGCGAATCGCTACGTGCATCACCTAGCCCACTCCGTCGCGACGGTCGGCATTCTCATTCTTCTTTGGAGGCCCTTGGTCGGGGTTGTACTCATTGGCTTTGGGTTCGTGCTGTCATGGGCAGGCCACTATTTCCTCGAAAGAAATACTCCAGCATTCTTCGAGGGGGCTGAACAAGGAGGCTCTGGAGCAGCCTTCGCAAAAAAGATTCAAGTCGCCCTTGGCGGCATTGTTTGGTCGGGCGCGTGCTTTCTTCGCTTATTCAATCGTGGGCCGCTTGTCAGCTCTTCGTTCAAATAAGGTCAGCACTCCTGCACTTCGTAGGTGGGTGAGTCATAACCAATACATGAAACGGACGCGGTTAGCACCTGTCAAAAGTTTAAATTGTGCGAGGAAGAGTCTCGCACAATTTAAACTTTGCGGGCATCGGCCGCGCGCCGTTTATGTTGGCCGTTAAACATAAAGGTCGTAAGTCTCTGAACATGCCAACATTGGGAGAGCTTCTGCCCGCCGATATTGAGTTTCTTTATCAGCTTTGCGAGGCAACAATGAAGCCTTACATCATTGCGGTGTGGAAGCAATGGTCTGAGCCAATGGTTCGGGAAGGTCTATCCAAGTCGTTGCTTGCGGGCGAGTTTTCTGCGGTGCTTCTCGGGTCGCAAAGAATTGGAGCAATTTCCGTTTTGAAGCATGAAACCCATCACCAGCTCGAGCAGCTATATATTTTGCCTGAGTATCAAGGGCGAGGCTTGGGCGCCGTATTGGTCCAACAGGTAATCTCCGAGGCAAAGGCGATGGGCGTTTCGGTTCGCCTTCGCGTGCTGGCTCCGAATCCTGCGCGAGCACTCTATGAGAGGCTTGGGTTCAAAGTTCTTGAGGTCACACCCGAGCGATATTGTATGGAGTATCCAGCGCCTTAGCGTCATTGGTAAGTCAATGCACACGACAGCCTTGCGTTTCCCCAGCGCATCGAATAGAGTTCTTGGCTAGAGGTGGCATGCTGCGAGCTCAAGAATTTATGCTTAACTAGACGATGAAACTGACGCGGGTAGCACCGGTGAAAAGCACAAGAAATGCAAGGACAAGCCTAGCATTTCTTGCGCCCTGCATAGGTCGGCAGCGCGCAGTTTATCTGGGCCGTTAACTTTCAGCCATGAGTCATCGCGCCATATTCAAAGAAGTTCTCAAAAAACATCGGGAATGTATGTACATGATGGAGAACCGAAAAAGAATACCGAAGGTTTGTTCACTTCATGATGTGCTGTCGGTGCCAAAAACAACCGCGCACAACTGTTTAGGCTGCAATCTTGCCGATCTCACAAATGCGTTTGGCGAAGTGCTTAACGGCCTGACGAAGTGTAAAGATTTGCAAGCGGCGTTTTCGATCTATTTCATGTGGTTAAACGTCTTTGTGGAACGTTACGACTTCATGTTTTCCTATCTCGGAGTCCCCGATTCCTATCGGATCAAGCATTTCCCGGTATTTTTACAAATAAAGCACTGGGCGAATTTTCAAAAACATCCCAAGGCTTTCCTTTTTGTGCATCACCCAAGTTTTTCTTGCCCGACTGTTGGCATTACGGTCGATAAGAAGAAGCCTAAAATCATCGATCAAGTCTTCGTTGATAAATATTACAAAGGCGGGAAGCATAATGAAAGTCTATCGAGCGAATTGATGAATGCCCGGTCCGTAGTGGTTCATTACCCTGATCCTCGCACTATAGTCGAGGATTTTTGCGCTCAGAGTCAAAAATTCGTGGAAATCGTGGCGAAAAATCCTATGTATCAAGAGCTATTGATGGAGAAATCTACGCTCTTAGATTTTTTTACCGAGGAAGCAGAAAGCTAACTAGACAATGAAACGGACGCGGGTAGCACCGGTGAATGGCACAAGAAATGCAAGGCCAAGCCTAGCATTTCTTGTGCCCTGTATAGGTCAGTTGCGCGCCGTTTATTTGGGCCGTTGAGGCTGTATTAAAACCCCGATTTTCTGTCAT
>JANLRI010000393.1:0-11069 GCA_031361565.1 Betaproteobacteria bacterium
GTTGCAGGACATTGCGCGAGCGCGTACGACCAGCCTTTATAACGCTGCGGGTGCTTTGAGCGGCGCGGCAGCGGTCAAGATCCAAGGCTTCGTTAAGATGATCGAGAGCCTGCGCTTTGAGACCCAGCCGCTCACCTTACCGGAGATGGTGTCAACCATCAATGAGCGCAGTGGCTTGATCGATTTTTACGGCAAAGAAAAAGAAGGCCAGGAGCGCATCGAGAACTTGAAAGAGTTGGTCAACGCAGCGGCTGCTTTCTTGGGTGAAGGCGGTATTGGACTCGATGTGCCCGCCAATTTTGGGGTGAGTTCGACGGCAGTTGCCGAGCCAATGCCCAATCCTGGCCCAACAAATTCAAATCAGGAGCCACCTTCACAAGAAGCTGATCTAGTCGCCCCCGGCGCACTCTTGCAAATTACACCTTTAGCGGGTTTTCTCAGCCACGCCTCACTTGAGGCGGGCGACAACATGGCCGCCGAGGGGACCGATGCTCTGCAAATGATGACGATTCATTCGGCCAAGGGCCTGGAGTTTGATGCGGTGTTTCTCACCGGAGTGGAGGAGGGCTTGTTCCCTCATGAAAACTCGGTCTCTGAAGTTGATGGGTTGGAGGAAGAGCGCCGCCTCATGTACGTGGCCATCACCCGTGCCCGTAAGCGCTTGTACATCTCTTTCTCCAATACCCGTATGTTGCATGGGCAAACGCGCTACAGCTTGAAGTCGCGCTTTGTCGACGAACTGCCTGAGGAGACGCTCAAATGGCTGACGCCACGTGATCGCGGTCATGCCGGTGGTGGATGGAACGGTCGCATGGACGAAAGCGCAAATTCCCTCGGATGGTCTGGCGGCTCTCACCTTGGCGGCTCAAAGTATGGCGCCCAAAGTTATGCGAGCTCAGGGCAAAATGCCCAGCAACAAGCCGTGAGAATTGACCCTGCCAGCAAGAAATTTGATCGCGGCATTGCATTTCGGATTGGTCAAAATGTTGCCCATGCCAAATTTGGCGAGGGTGTGATTATCAATATCGAAGGCCAGGGCAATGATGCCCGGGTACAGGTTAATTTCGGCAAGTCGGGGGTGAAGTGGTTAGCCTTATCGCTGGCTAAACTTGAGGCAGCCTAGAGTCGAGGACGGTGCAACGACGCGCGACGACAGGCGAAAAATCAGTGCCTGCCTGGGGCCTTCTTGCGAGCACAGACCATGTTCAGCACGTCCGCGACATCTGCATCAATGCTGCCGCGCCAAGCGACATGGTGATCCGGTCGAATCAAAACTCGATCGGCACCGTAGAGAGCATGTGCATCGGCCTGATGGCAGTACAATACCACTAGGGGAACCCGGCGTGATGCCGCTTGTCTTTCCCATTCGTCAACGTCTGCGCTCCGTTTGGGGGCACCCTCAGACTGAAAACACAGCAAAGTGTAGTCGCGCCCGAATAAATCCAGAATCGATTTCTCATTGATCCACAGGTGGGGCGCACGCGCACCCGGCCGTGCATTGGGGTGATAGTGATTGGCAAGGTCCGGCGGGGGCGGCTCTTTTTCCTTAGCGACAACGGGACTGTCGTCGTAGCGCAACCCTAATTGCAAGCCGGGAATATTAAATTCGGTTCTGACGTGCAGGTTGAGTACTGCGCCAAGCTCGCGTCGTGCTTTGTCGCCGCTTGGGCCCTCACTCAAAACTTCTTCAGGGAGGGCGACCTTACCGATACTATCGGCCATCGTTCGTGCGAAGGCAGTGTTGCGTTGAGCGATGGGTCGCCGTTCCGCTTCGTAACTGTCCAGCAGAGCGGGATCGGCCCAACCCTGAACCACGGCGGCGAGTTTCCAACCCAGGTTGACGGCGTCGTCGACACTGGTGTTGTAACCCATGCCGCCTGTGGGTGTGAATAGATGTGCAGCGTCGCCCGCTATAAACGCGCGACCGTTCGAAAACTTGTTGGCCACCAAGGTAAAGCCCGCCAACCAGGGAGCGGTGGCATGTAGTTCGTATTTGAAGGCTGCGCCCACTGCGGCAAATAAGGCCGCTTGGAAGTCGACGGATTCTACTGTTTGACCAGGTTTGAGTTGCAGGCCAAACAAGAACTTTTCGATGCCATCAATGGCGAAGAGTAGCCCCCGCTGGGTTGGGTTCACCGCCCAGTATTGCCAAGCCTGTTTCTTGCCCAATAGGCCGTACAACTCCGTTGAGCTGAAAAACACCGACAGCATTTGGCCACCGAAAAAATCTCGCGCTTCACCACTTTGTCCGGTGAGTTGAATGCCCGAAGTCTTACGTACCAAGCTGCGCGGCCCGTCACAGCCGACGATGTAACGCGCCTTAAGTTTGAACTCACTCTGGTTTCTGGTGTTTGTCGCGAAAATCTCTACTTGGCTAATGTTCATCTCGAAGGATTCAGCCCGCCAGCCGCACATCATCTCAACGCTTGGATAGCTCTCGGCCTCGCGCCGCAGCACCGGTTCGATCATCATTTGCTGAACACGGTGAGGCAGCTCAGGAGTTGGCCATGACGATTCGCCATAGTCGCCAAAGGCACTCAATGCCTTAGCCTCGGCGCGTGACGGAATTGAAAACCGAGTCAGCTCGTGGCCCGCTAAGGTCGTGCAATAAACAATATCCTGGGGATAGTTTTCAGTGAGCCCGAGCGAGCGAATTTCTTCAGAGAAGCCGCGTCGTCGGAAGTGCTCCATAGTTCTCGAAGACGTGGCATTGGCCTTTGGAAAATCGGGTGGATCGAAGTCCTCTTCAAGAACGACGCAGGCGACACCTCGACACCCAAGTTCTATGGCGAGCATCAGACCCGCAGGTCCGCCGCCGATGATGGCGACATCCGTTTCTTTAGTGATCAAGCCTGAGCTCGCCCGAGAGCACCGGACTGCATGAGTGCTTCAATGCGCGCCTCCTCGTAACCTAACTCGCGTAGCACCTCTGGGCCGTGTTCACCCAGGTGTGGCGCGGGCTTAGGCACGGGCAAATCTTCGGCATCAAAGCGTGCAGCGGCGCGCGCGACGCGAACTCTTCCGAGACTGCCTTGATCGATCTCGACCAGCGCTCGATTGTGCATTACTTGCGGGTCAGTCATGACCTCGGGTTTGAGGTTGACCTTGCCCACGGGCGCGTCAAACGAAAGCATGCGCGCTAGCAACTCATCGGTGTTGAATGCCGCGAACAAAGGCTCCAGAATCGCGCGCAGCTCCCTGGGGTGTTTTGCTCTTGAGGTTAGGGTGGAAAAGCGCGGATCTTCAGCAATTTCAGGCGCGCCCAGCCCCTTGCAGATGGCAATAAATTCGTCCTGTTGGGGGGCCATTTGCGCCAGGTAGCCGTCCTTAGTTTTATAGGGTCGGAGTGTCAGGCCTGCTTCGGGCATTGGGGTGGGAGGGTTGTCGAGCCACATGTGGTTGTACATCGCATCGGGCCAGTTAAAGGCCAGGGCAGTATCCAGCATGGATAGTTCCACCACCCGGCCGCGACCATCTCGTTCGCGAGCCAGTAGTGCGGCCGTAACCGCCTGTGCCGCCGTCATGGATGTCAATTTATCGCAGATCGTGGTGGCGACGAGACCGGGTTCAAGACCAGGCTTTTCAAGATGCGAGGCGCACATGCCTGACACCGCTTGAATGATGGCGTCATAGACACGCGCCTCGGTATACGGCCCATCCTGCCCAAAGCCTGTAATGGAAAGATAGATGAGCCTCGGGTTGAGCGCCATCAGCGTATCTCGGTCAAAACCAAGCTTGGCCATCACCCCAGGGCGGAAGTTTTCCATAACGACATCGCTGCGCTGAATCAGATCGCGTAGTACGGCCTTTCCCGTCTCGGCTTTCAAATCCAGCACAATCGAGCGCTTGCCACGATTCATCGCCACGAAAGTTGCTGAGATATCGCCTTTAACAGGCCCGATTCTTCGGCTAATGTCTCCGCCGGGGCTTTCAACTTTGATCACTTCCGCGCCTTGGTCCGAGAGCAGAGCGGCAGCCATGGGACCGGAATACACCGCTGATAAATCGAGAATTCGAAAACCAGCCAGTGGCAGTGTGAGAGCGGCAGCAGTCATGGTTCCTTTCGAGACTTGCGGCATGCAAGTTGCTTGCGGCTACCTTATCAGAAGTTGGTTCAAAATAGGGCCTCGAAGATCGTAAAACCCCTTGAGTTTTGGACCTCTACAATGAAAAACTATGGCTTTCGTTTGGTCAATGTATTTGCTGAAACGACGCTGAGCGGTAATCCCTTATGCGTGTTCGAAGATGCGCGCGGATTAAGCACGGAGCAAATGCAGGCCTTGGCTCTGCAATTCAATCTATCTGAAACTACTTTTGTGTTCCCGGCCAGGGATGGCAGCGCTGATGCCTTCGTGAGAATTTTCGCACCCGGCTATGAGATGAGATTCGCCGGGCATCCTACCTTGGGTACGGCTTATGTGGTGAGTAGCCTGAGCGAAGCAGCAACAGGGCCGATTGGCGGCGCGCACGGCAGTAAGGTCACTCTGGAATTCTTAGCGGGCTTGGTACCGGTGCGCTCCGAGGGAGCGCGCTGGACTCTACAGGCACCCACCTCAGGAGCGCCCAAGGTCAGTATGGCTTCGGTCACGCGTGAGCAGATGGCAGCAAACTTCGGCCTGTCGGCTGAAGAATTGGCGGGTGAACCCGAGTGGGTTGATACGGGTACCGATCAACTACTCATCCCTGTGAAGCATCCTGATTCAGTCCGCGCTGCAAAGGTTCGAGGCGATTTGCTCGATACCTGGCCGCTTAGCAGTATCCACCGAAAAACGGCCTACCTCTTTGCCTTTGAACCCAACGATCCTTTACAAGTATTCGCGCGCTACTTCTTTACAACGAGCGGCGGTACCGTAAGTGAGGATCCTGGCACAGGATCGGCTTGTGCCAACCTAGGTGCTTGGATATTGCATCACGGTGTTCCAGGGAATGTTTCGTCGTCTAGTCTGACCTTTCCCATGCAGTGGGCGATTAGCCAAGGCGAGCAGACCGGGCGCGCCTGCAAACTGACCTTGACGATAAATTCGGACCGCCAAATTTTTGTGGGCGGACGGGTAGTGGAGCTGGCCCGCGGCGTGCTAGTTCTATAACTTGGTACCCGTGACGAGCTAAGATTGAGTTTGTGCCATGAGTCACCCGCGCACGGCTTTCCAAGTGGCAAGGTACATTCATGCTTGAATCCAACCGAAGAATATGAGTGTACTGAATGTCTGACACGACTGAATTGCAAGAAACCCTAAAAATGGTGGCCGAATCGGCCGCTTCATTTGCTCCCGTTGATGCCAAGCGCGCCCGCCGTGTACGCGATCAGCTTGAGGGCCACGACCCGGCATTCTGGCGTGGCATGGCCGAGCAAGGTTGGCTCGGTGTACTACTGTCTGAAGAGCTTGGCGGCACTGGGCTTGGCATGCGCGCGGCAGCTCTTATTGCGGAGCGACTTGGCTACGCTTGCCACTCCGAACCCTTCGTATCGAGCAGTGTGGTTGTAGCCAGTGCCCTGCTAGCCTGTGCACCTAGCGCGCGCCGTAGCGCCTTGCTCTCCGACCTGGCGTCCGGCAGTCGCTTGTTGGCTCTTGCTTGGCAATCGCCGCAGGGGGAACTCTCTCTAAACGCTGTTCAAGTGCTTGCAAGCAGCACCCCGAACGGATTCGTTCTGAGCGGCGAAGCCCGTTTTGTGGCAGCTCCTGAAGCCAACGGCTTTTTGGTATTGGCCCGCCGTGCGATCGGAGCGCGTTCTGACCTCATGCTCTGCGAACTTACTGCAGACGTCAAAGGGCTGCGCGTTACTAAAGAAAAACGCAGTGACGGCAGCTTCAGCGCTTGCTTGCATTTCGATAGCGTAATGGTCGCTCAAGATGCTGTCTTAGCTTATGATTCGGAGAACTCGGCGTCTGCGACTCATGCTCTGCAAAGTGCGCTTAATGCTGGCGTATTGTGCACGGCAGCCGAGCTGTATGGTTCGATCACGCGCTCGCTTGAGCTCACCTTAAGCTATCTTGCCTTACGTGAGCAGTTCGGACAGGCGATTGGGGCGTTTCAGGTGTTGCAACACCGTGCCGTGGATTTGTGGATGCAAAAAGAATTGACCCGTGCCGCTTTGGGCGCAGCCTTGGATAAATTCGACGACCCAACGAGTTCGGCTTGGCAGCGCCAAGCGGCAGCCAGCAGTGCCAAGGCCAGGGCTTCACAAACGGCTCTGTTGATGGCGGCGCAATCTGTGCAATTGCATGGCGCGATTGGCACAACAGATGAGTACGAATTAGGTGTTTACGTCAATCGTAGTTTGGCCCTGGCCTCGGATTTTGGCAATGCCTCCTGGCACCGTCACCGGTATGGCCAACTGACACCGGTGCAAGAGCGCGAAATCAATGACGATCCCCTTACAGGCAGCGGCCAAACCTTGGCGAATTCAGCGTCCAACCCAGTCGCGGTCGAGCAAGACTTGAACGCATTGGGCGATGAGGCTTTTCGCGCCCTTGTCCGCAATGATTTTGAGAGCCATTACCCAAAACATTTGCGCTACATGCCCTACCGTTTGCGATGGTCTCAACTGCGTGATTGGTATTTGCGAATGTCTTCAATGGGATGGATCGCCCCCTCCTGGCCACGAGATGCGGGTGGCATGGGCTTGGCACCCGCGAAGCTCCTGATCTTTCTGGAAGAGCAAGAGCGTTGCGGAATCGCGCGCTTCCAGGATCACGGTATTCAGATGGTCGGTCCCTTGCTGCTGCGTTTTGGCACGCCTGAGCAGCGCGAGCGCTTTCTACCCAAGATACTGAGTTGCGAAAATATTTGGAGTCAAGGCTATTCGGAGCCAGGCTCTGGGTCCGACCTGGCAAGTTTGCGCACTAAAGCTGAAAAAATTGAAGGACCCCACGGGCCTGAGTTTCTAGTCAACGGCCAAAAAATCTGGACGGCCCTGGCCCAGGATGCGACCCATCTTTTTGTCTTGGTGCGCACCGACCCGAACGCCAAAAAACAGAAAGGCATAAGCTTCCTGCTCATGGATATTAATTCTCCCGGCATCACGGTGCGCCCCATTAAAGACATTGGAGGTCATGAGGAGTTCTGTGAGGTGTTTTTTGACAATGTACGGGTACCCCTCGAAAATCTGGTGGGAGAGCTTAACGACGGCTGGACGATTGCAAAGTCCCTATTGGGCTTTGAGCGCGTATTCCTCGGCAGTCCCAAACTGCCCGAGTACGGCCTGCAGATGCTCGTACGTATTGCACGGCTCGCTGGCCTGAGCGACGACCCTGTGTTTCGCGACAAGTTCTCGACTCTGCAACTCGATGTCACCCATTTGGCTGATGCTTACGCGGGCTACGCCAATATGTTGATCCGTGGCGAGACCCTGGGTGCTGACGTGTCCATGCTCAAGATCTGGTCAACTGAAACTTTTCAGCGTATTGCCGATTTATGTATTGAAACTGCGGGCGCTTGTGGCGCTTTGGTGGGGGACGTGACGATTGGTGCGGGCAAGGTCAATGCACTGGGCTCCTGGTACAAGGCTAGGCCTGCCACGATCTACGGTGGAAGCAATGAGATTCAGCGCAATATTTTGTCGCGTCAGGTGCTCGGTTTGCCAGCCTCGTGACCCATGAGGGTCGGAGGCTGACCTCAACAGGCTGGTCATCCGAGCGATGATGCGTGAAGGAGGGGGAAGGTGCTTCCTTAAGCGGCCTTAAGCGGCCTTAGGCGCCGAATGGGCGTGCTCAGAAATGAGCCCACTAATTTTCTGCCAAAGTGGCTCTGGTAAATCGTGAGCCATGTCGGCAATCATCTCCAGGCGGGCGTTGGGGATCGCCTTGGCGGTTGCTTCGCCGCAGACGGGTCGCACTAACGGATCCTCCTGGCCATGAATGACCAGCGACTTCATGGAAAGCTTCTTAAGTGCCGGGGTGCGATCCGGGCTACCCAGAATCGCGGCCATCTGCCTTGCCACCCCCCAAGGACGGTAGCTACGTTCAATGTTACTACTGATCCGATTTCTAAACACGGAGAGTTCTTGGTCGTTTTTCGGCAGAAACTTCTTGGAGCCAATAACGGAAAAAGTTTTCACATAGCCGTCGACCAATAGTTCGATGCCCTGAGCAGTCTTATGATTTGCCTGTTTGGGAACAGGTTGCAACAATGCCCGCCGTGCTTCAGATGAGGGCCCCGGTAGAGCGCGTGCCCCGGTAGTCGACATAATGGATGTAAGACTAAGGACTCGTTCCGGATAATTAATGGCGAGGGCCTGCGCGATCATTCCCCCCATGGAGGCTCCGACGACGTGTGCCTGCTTGATCTTCAATTGGTCCAACAGACCGATCGCGTCAGCGGCCATTTCCTTCAAGGTGTAGGGCGCCTTAGGCGTGAAACCTAAAAACTTTTGGAGCAAAAGGAGGGGAATCGCCGGACGACCTAATTGTTCAAAATGGGTGGAAAGTCCGACGTCACGATTGTCAAATCGCACGACATAAAAGCCATCTTCGGCGAGCATGCGGCAAAAACCTTCATGCCAGGCCGTGAGCTGCATGCCTAGGCCCATTATCAGAAGCAGGCATGGATCATTGCGATTGCCAAAGGTTTCGGCTTCAATCTGAATGCCGTTGCACGAATAAGTAGCCATTGAATCCTAAAAAAAGAAGCCGCGTCGCGCTGGATCGCGGAAGGCAAGTTTGCGCCATCCTTCACGGTCAAACCGCGCCCACTGACCTTCGCTTTGAGCGAGACGATCAGCGATGGCGTAGAGCACGAGAGGGTGAGCGCCCATCCCGAGATGACTCACCTCGACTTCGATATTTTCGATGTCGCTTCGGGCCGCCAACTGCTCTAAGGAATGAGATGAACCCCTCCAGGGTACCACCCCGTCCGTGCGGCTAAATACGGCGCTGGTGGGGCAAGAAGGGGCCTCGGCAAGATCGCCCAAATTCTCGGTCACCGTCGGGTGGTCGGGATTGAAGGCTTTAAATAACCACCAAGCATTGGTCGCCTCTCCAGGGCTGGCAAAAGGCGAGCCGAGACTGATGACGCTGCGCACGCTTTCGGGCGCCAGCTTGGCGAGCTCGCGCGCGTAAATGCCACCCAGGCTCCAGCCGATAATACTGACCTTGCGCCCGGTGTCCCGGTGAAGCGTGCGCACATGTGCAAGTGCCGACTCAAGCACACCAGGTTTTGGTCCGAGGTTTCTTCCCTGCATCCAACCCGAAGTACGATAGCCGCGATCCCGTAGAAATTGCCGGAGAAAAAACGTTGACGCATCGCCAGCCACAAAACCAGGTAACACCAAGACCGGATGGCCGTCACCTTTGGGTGCAAATTTTAGTAATGGCCAGGCCGCGAGTAGGGATGCATGCTCCCAAGGGCCACGCGCCTCTAAGGCCAGCTTAAGCAGGCCAGGCGCTTGCACCGGTGTGAACGGGCTGATCAACGGTTCCTCCAACGGGTCTTGGGCGGGGGTTCGGGACGATTTGTCAGACATGGGCAAGCGTTGCAGATCTCTTGCCTGGCGCTTTACGCTTGGTGCTCGCGTGCGGCTTCAAGCTAGGAGTTTTTGTTTCGCTGCTCATTTCTTTCCCCAAGTGTACTTTCAATTCCTGGAAAGCAGCCTCTAGAAAAGTCGCCAGTTTTGCGACATCAGGCATAGCCTTGGCACAGGCAATAAGGCCGAAATAGAGCTGACCGTGATAACTTTGCAAAGTGATGTTCAGTGCGATGCCGTGGACAACGATAGATACCGGATAGTAAGAACTAAGCTGTGCGCCGGCCATAAACAACGCGATCGGCGGTCCGGGGACATTGGAGACCACGACGTTCGCGACAGGCGGCAGGTGATTAGCAATTTTACTGCCGGTATAGAGCTTGGTCAGACCAGTCATCAGCCAGGGGATGCCGAGTGAGGGAATATCGGTGGGCATGCCGGACTTCATGGCCGAGGACAGTTGCTTGGCGCGCTGGGTGCCTTCAATGATGGCCAGGAGCCGCTTGATTGGATCGGCGATATCGCTGGCCAAGGTGGTGAGTACCATCGACGACTGGTTTTCTATTTCGCCCGCTCCCTGGTGAGGCTCACTTCTAAGGCTGACAGGCATGGCGCAGATCAACGATTTTTTGGGCAACTCTCCGTGGCTTTCAAGAAATCGTCGCAAACCGCCACTCACGATGCCCAGCACCGCGTCGTTCAAGGAGCCCCCGGCGGTCTTGCCAAGCTGCTTGACATCCTGCAGCGGGAGGCTCAGGGTGGCAAAAGAGCGCTTATCACTGATCGCAACATTCATTCTGGTTTTCGGGCCCACCAAGCCTTTGACTGTGCCGATATAGCCGCCCTTGAGTCCCGTGATCAGGCCATCCAAGGTGCTTGCAACAGTTTGGGTGTTACCGCCTTTCAAGCGCTGGCTTAGTACATCCGTCACACTGCTTGTGATTTGAGGAGCCGCCCGAACCAGGGCGGCATACTGCCCTAAAAGTCCCCGAAACGAAGCCGCGAGCAGGGCTCCTGTCGAAGGCTTGCCTTGCAGTTTTTTACTGGTCGTCTGCGAGGCCGTTGTAGTCGAAGGTTGGCTTGACGCTCGGGCTGAAACGCGCGCTGCCCGAGGCGCGGGCCTGGGTTCCAGATCGAGGATGGCTTTTGCAAGGGCCACGCCTCCCTGACCATCGAGGGCGGCATGATGAAACTTGGCATAAAACGCCGCCTGGCCGTCGGCCAAGCCGTCAATGACGTAAGCGCGCCAAAGAGGCCGGTCTCGCGTTAAGAGTTCGGCATGAGTTTTAGCAACGAAAGCGTTGAGCTGCTGCATGCCGCCGGGCTTAGGAAGCGTTACTTTTTGAATATGCCAAGCAAGATCCAAGTTCTTATCAATCGTCCACGCAGGGTTGCTGACTCCCAGGGGCATGGTGGCCAATTTGCGCCTAAAGAGTGGCGCTAAATGCAGGCGGGCTGCAAAATGCTCAACGACGTCTTGGTAGAAGTCGCCCTTATAGCGATGAGGAAGTTTTAAGGTGTTAAGACCGCCGACATGCATCGGCTGTTCGCGCGTTTCTAGGTGAAGGAACAGGGCATCAAGTGCGCTCAGGAATTTCATCGATAC
>JANLRI010000397.1:0-5421 GCA_031361565.1 Betaproteobacteria bacterium
AACATGCTCTCCGATAAAATGGAGATGCCTGAGGACAAGATTCGCAAGATCCTGAAAATCGCCAAAGAGCCGATCTCCATGGAGACGCCGATTGGTGACGACGACGATAGTCACTTGGGCGACTTCATCGAAGACACCACCACATTGGCACCGTCTGATGCAGCCTTGCATGAGTCGATGCGTGATGTGGTGAAAGAGGTCTTGGACTCTCTCACACCCCGTGAAGCCAAAGTACTCAGAATGCGCTTCGGTGTTGAAATGAGTACTGATCACACCTTGGAAGAAGTGGGTAAGCAGTTTGATGTCACCCGTGAGCGTATCCGTCAAATCGAAGCAAAGGCGCTGCGTAAGCTCCGTCATCCAAGTCGCGCTGATAAGCTAAAGAGCTTCCTGGAAGGCCAATAAGCTGTCGACCCACTATCCCCTGGCCGGACTAGGGTCGGCTCTTCTTGCGACACTGATTTGGGGCGCACAACTGCCCATCGCCAAAGGCGTGATGAGCCAGTTGGATGGCTTTACGCTGGCCTTTATTCGTTACGGTGTTTCGGTCGTTCTCTTTGTCGTTTATCTATGGTGGAAAGAGGGCAAAGGTGCCTTCCGATGGGAGGATCAAAGTCGAACCATTCTCATCGGCGGAGGCCTCGGCATGGGCGGTTCGGCCCTGCTGGTGTTCCTCGGCCTTTCAATGACCAAGCCGGAGTTAGCGGTCATTATCATCGCTTTGCAGCCAGGCATGGCGGCCTTGGGACACTGGCTGCTCGTTAAGAGACGCCCCTCGTATTTCACTTTACTCTGTTTGGCGCTGGCCTTTTGTGGGGTGGTGATTGCCGTGACCCGTGGGGGTACAAGTGTTCAGGCCCTCACTGGAGCCGGTGTGGACTTAAGTCAACATGTAGGCGCAGTCATCTCTACCGGTAGCGCCCGGCTCGATCAATTAGTCGGTGAACTACTGGTCCTGGTGGGCGCAATGGCGTGGGTGACTTATGTTTTGGCCTCTTCCAAATTGGCGCACTGGTCGGCGCTTCGCATCGCTACCGTCAATTGCATTCCAGCGGTGGTGGTGATTGGTATTGCCTGGGCTGTGGCCGTGGCCTTCGGGCTCCAGCGCTGGCCGAGCCTCGATGTCTGGGCCGGTTGGCTAGGTTTGAAGGTTGCCTATGTGGCCTTGCTGGGCGTGTTCCTGGCGATGATGCTGTGGAATGAAGGCGCTCGCAAAATTGGCCCACTCAACGCCATGCTGCTCCTCAATCTGATGCCGGTCATTACCTTCGCGTTTCGTGCTTTGGAAGGCGCGCGCTTCGAGGCCTCCGAGCTGCTGGGAGCGGCAATTGTTGTAAGCGCCTTAGTGGCGAATAATGTCTACCAAAGGCTGAAGAGTCGAAGGCTACGAACCCCCTAGGCCCGCGGTACCGGAAATTTCGAAGCTGCGGCACGTTCAACTAGCCTGCGAAGCCATTGGTGTGCCGTGTCGCGGTGATGGCGACGATGCCAGAGCATTTCCACATGCACCGCACCGACCGCAAACGGCAGTGCACGAACGCTCAGATCGTGAGCCAGACCGGTCGCCTCTAAAAAATGTCGTGGCAAGACCGTGAGCAAGTCCGACTGAGAAACCACCTGCCCGGCGGTGAAGAACTGATTGACGGTCATCGTGATATGTCGTCGGCGGCCAAGGCCGGCCAGCGACTCGTCAATAAAACCAAAGGGACGACCTGAAAAGCTCACCAGTAAGTGGTGGGCTGTGCAGTAGCGATCAAGAGTGAGCTCAAGTTCCTCTAGGGGATGGCCGCGCCGCATCACCACCACGTACTCACCTTCGTAAAGCCTCTGATGGCGAATCGCATCCGGTGCATCGGGAGCGGACAAGGCAATCACAGCGTTTGGGAAATATCCGACCGCTAAATCAATTTCGCCTTCGTCCAAGAGTTTGCGAGGGTCTCTGGTGTTTAAAGGCAAGATACGAAAGGAGATGGCCGGGGCAAAGCTCTCGGTTTCACGCACGATCATGGGCACAAGAGTGGCTGCCGTGGCGTCGGCCATCGCCAGGCGAAAGTTGTTGGTTGCAGAGAGCGCATCGAAGTTTACGGGTGCAAGGCTGGCCTGAAGCGCGGCCATCGCATCACGGATAGGAGGCCAAATGCCCTCTGCATAGGGCGTAGGGCGCACGCCGTGCGCGGTACGGATAAAGAGCTCATCGCCCAAAGCCTCTCGTAAGCGCTTGATTGATTGGCTCACAGCCGGTTGCGTTAAGGCGAGATTGTCGGCGGCTCGCGTGAGGTTGCGCTCCGCCATGACCTCATCGAACACTCTTAAAAGATTAAGGTCAAGGTTAAGAAATGACAAAAGGACCCTTCGAAAACATTTTAATCGTCCAAATCAGCTGGAAAAGCGGCCAATTTAAGATGAAATAAGAAAAGTAATAGGAGATATCTAAACATCTAATTGGATTTATATCAAGCGCGAGCCTATCTTTCGTCCATCGACAAGTTTTCCGGGTTTTGTCCCCCTGTCATGAAGGAGTCTCAAATGACCATCGCCTCAAAATTCTCTACCTCTACCGTTGTGGGCAGCACGGGCTTGAAAACTCTCGCAGCCAAAGTCAGTAAGCTCGTTTTCAATCGTTCTGTGGCCATTGTTTGGTGGACAGGGCTCGCCGCCTTGATGGCAGCCTTTCGCTTAGCGACGACTAGCGGTGCCGAAGGCGATGAAATGTTCCGAGCCTGGATGATCGATTGGGCCGTTATCTGGATCGCCTTGGCTGCCTTCTCTTTGCGCCTGCTTAAACCTATTTTTGACTATTTGGTGAGTGAGCACCAAGAATATGCTGACGCCTTGATGATTCGCGAAATGAGCAGGCTTGAGCCAAACTTTGCACAAGAGTTGCGTTCGATGGCTTTGCATCAGCAAATGCGGGACGAGCAGGTGGCTGAGGCCAGCGCAGCCGCCACCGAGGCGCTGGCGCCACTGGGCGGTCTGACCACAGCCTTCATCACCTCGAACCCCACCAATGAGGCTCGCTTAGGTTCACGCTTAGGTTCCGCCACGTAAGATTTTTTACGCTAGATGTCTCCTCCTCTCAGTCCGATCAGGGTTCTCCTCGTCGGACTTTTTTTGCACAGTGGCGAGGTGAGGGAAGTCCGGCTGCCAAGAGAAACCCGAGTGCCGCCGTGCATAGTCCCGAAATAAGAAAAATCGTGAGATAGCCAAAATGAGCCATCGCCCATGCAGCGCTGCTGATGCCCAGGGTTTGTCCAGCGAATAGTGAAAAGGCGAAAAGCGACATCGCCGAACCGCGTGACTCCGGACTCACTTGCGAGCCTAAGGTTTGTAAGGTGTTGTGCAGCATATAAAAACCAAGGCCGGCGGTAAAACATCCGATCAATGCGAACACAAAGCCCGGCACCAAGGCCATAAAGCACAGCCCAAGCCCAAACAGGCTGGCACCGACTTTTGCGAAGCCAGCCTCACCCAGGCGTATAAGCCAGGCCTGTGAGCGCCAGGCATAGAACAAGCCGCCCAAGCCAAAACCCGCGACCGCCAGGCTGGCCCAAGACAAAGAAACCGCATCCCGATCATGCACAAAACTAGGGACGAAGGCCATCGCGGAGATCACCAGAAAACCTTCCGCCATCACCACAGGGAGCACCAAACGAGCCGCGGGCTTTTTAAGTACCTGCCAATACGAGGGACCAATGCGAGCCCACCAAGAGGGCGGGTTTTGAATGGGAGACTCAGTCGTTGCGTTTGTCAAATCTGCTTGGTCGCCCTCGATCTTGGCGTCGCGAGCAACACTTTTTTGCGTGCCTCTGAGCCGCCAAATGCGCGAGGCACTCATTGCATACATGGCCGCAATCATCCAGAAGGCGCCACGCCAACCCACGGTATCGCTGGCTAAGCCGCCCAGAATTTGACCCAAGATTAAACCAGTGAGCGTGCCTGCCATAAACCGGGCCATGACGGCTTGCCGTTGGGCGTAGGGCACGGAGTCGCCAATCCAGGCAATTGCCAAGGGAATTACACCCGCCGCCGTTGCTCCTGCAAAAAAACGCGCCCAGGTGAGTGCCGTTAAGTTTTGCGAGAGCGCGCAGGCTGCGGCACCTAAGGTGGCCGCCATGCAGGCAAACAGAATCACCTTGAGCTTGCCGAAGCGATCACCGAGTGGTCCATACAGAAGTTGCGATAGTCCATAGGCCAGCGCAAAGCTGGCGATCACCTGTGCGACGGAACTGACCGTCCCACCGAGCTCGCTGGCCAACATGGGGAGCATGGAGTCGCACACCCGGGCCGAGGCCATCGAGCAAAACCCGGCAAGGGCGATGGCGCGAAATTGGCTTTGGAAGGCGGGGTCGAGATGGCCGCCAGAAGGTACGTCAATTTTTGGAACAGTTTTTTGGTAAGAAGTGGGGTCTTCGAGATGAGTCAAAACGGAGTTGCTGAAATTCGAGCCTGGGCCCGGGGATTGTTATTGTCGCTCAGTTTGCTTGTGTTACCGGGATTACGGGGCCTCGGTCACGTGTACCCACCAAGCCAGTCGCCCCTGGTCAGTCGAGCTACCGCTTGAAGGGTGAAGCGAATCGCACCAGACGCTGAGCTGGCGGTATTTCGGCCAGTCGCTATACTGTCGGGTTGTTTGAGATCGCGTAACAAAAGTCGGGCCGTTAGCTCAGTTGGTTAGAGCAGAGGACTCATAATCCTTTGGTCGTAGGTTCAAGTCCTACACGGCCCACCAATAAAATCAATGACTTACAGATTTTCCGATATTTCTGTTTGGATGAATGAAGCTTCATGTAGCCGCCATGTAGCCATGAGTACGGGGTTTTCGCGGTGTTGCCTTGGTGTTTTAGGTGAGGCAAGAGTTAAAATTCTATCTTCTGGGCTTGACGCGAAGGTTTAAGGATGGATCTACCAAAACCTCAAGCTGGCCAAGCATCTTTTGATGGTCACCTCGCTGATACATCAGCGGTTTCACCAGGAGTTTCACCGTCGAAATTGGCGCTGATGCTTGAGCTTGCTACCAGGGTCGGCAACAGACTTGAAAATGACGAGCCTGACCTAGTGAATTCGGTTTCGCCCAAAGCTGGCGAGCGAGATTTTTCTTCTATATCGTTTTGGGATGTTGACGGAATCCCCGTGGTTTCCAAAGGCGAGACAGCGGTGGCGCTAGACAAAGAATCCCCAAGGCGCGCCTCGCTTCCAAGAGGTCCAGGCGGCGACACTATCGACTTGTCCAAAGAATCATTTGCTAAGCTATTCCCTGAAGCTTTTGAACGCCTTTCAAATGCTACTTGGTAGTACGAAATTGTTAGTGCCGGGGGCATACGAACACCCGCATGGATATTGGGCTAGCGGGCTGTTTTAAAAAACATATACCAGAAAATCGACTATCCTAAGGTGGAGGTATTCGCAAAGCGTGGAAAAGTG
>JANLRI010000422.1:0-5590 GCA_031361565.1 Betaproteobacteria bacterium
TACCTTCGGCTTCGCTCGAAATGCGAATTCAGCCTAAGCTTGCGGACGGCTTCATCACCAGTCTGAGCCAAGACGCAGAGGTGCTTGTACACAATCGGGGCAGCGAGGATCGCACCGATCAGGTCATTGATGTCGAAGCTCAAATGAAGAATATCACCCATCTGCGCGATCAGTTGCGTGCCATGTTGAGTGAAAAACGCGGCACCCTGAAAGAGACCCTGGATGTGCAGCGCGAGCTTGCAAATACCCAATCACGCCTAGACGCTTTAACGGGCACACGTAAGGCGCTCGCCAACGAGACGGAGAAAGTGGCGGTCTCCATTGCAATGCAGGCTAAGCGAACGTCCTTGCCTCGGCAAGTCTGGTCGCCTCTCAACGATGCATGGCATAGCGTGGGCGAGGTGATGGCCAGTAGCCTAGCCTTTATTATTACTTTTGCCGCGGCCATCCTGCCCTGGCTAGTCGTTGGCCTGCCATTGCTTTGGCTTGGCCGCTACTTCTGGAAACGGGGTCGGGCTTAAGGGCCACGACTTCATAGGGAATCTGGTGCGCGTTTAGAAAGTTCCTTAAGTCGGCGTGAAATTTACTGCGAGCCAAAGGCCCATCTCTTTGAATACCGTCTGGCTCCCAAACGAGATTTGGTTCAATGAGAAGACAACGAAGGTACGACAGTTGATGTGCGAGGCCGTCCTCTAGGAGCGACTCGTCATTGAAGTAGCAACGACTCGTAAAGGCCGTGAGCACGTTTTGCCAGTGCACTCAGCGCCAATTAAGCAAATCTTGTAAAGGGGCATAAGTAATTTATACAACCGAGTCATGCGGATGTAATGGGGGCGCTTACTAACTTTCCGCAATGGATTCTATTGCATGGCCATAGTCTCTGAGTTATACTAGAAGGCTTTCCAGAATTCCGCCCGCTGTTTCTGGCTCCCGTGAGGATCAATTCCGATGGGGCTCGAGGTCAAAAGCGTACTTCCGGATGTTTGAAGCTTTTTGCAGCATATTTAGCAAGATAAATTAGGCCTCGGCAATCGTACCGAGGTTTTAGTGAACAACAGGAAACAAGTTTCATGCCAACCGTGAATCAGCTCGTTCGCGAGGGCCGTCATAGCCCAGTGATTAAGAGCAAGAGCCCAGCGCTCCAAAATAGCCCGGCCCGCCGCGGTGTGTGCACACGTGTGTACACCACGACTCCGAAGAAGCCTAACTCTGCTTTGCGTAAAGTCGCAAAGGTCCGTCTGACCAATGGCTTTGAAGTCATTAGTTACATCGGCGGCGAAGGCCATAACCTGCAAGAGCACTCAGTGGTCTTGATCCGCGGTGGTCGCGTAAAGGACTTGCCCGGTGTGCGTTATCACATTGTGCGCGGTTCGCTCGACTTGCAAGGCGTGAAAGATCGTAAGCAGTCTCGCTCGAAGTATGGGGCCAAGCGTCCCAAGGCTGGCGCTGCAGCAGCTAAGAAGTAATTGCGGCAAAGACGTGATTGCGGCTAAGAAGGCGTAAGTAGCAATAATTGTTCTTCTGCGGCGTGTTTATATTGTGCGGCAGTTGAAATTCGCTATGTAGTTTTAGTCGGTCTTCGAGTTCTCGAAGGCCATTCCCGGGAAATTCATCGGTCTTGGGCTCGATACGTCAACTTGGGTTGCAGGTCGGGTTCGGAGGTGAATTTCCAGTAAGCGGTTTGCTCGTCTTGCAAATGTCATTCCTGTGCGCCATCTTAAGTGGTTCAGAGCTGACCTTAGCGAAGTAGAAGCAAATCAGAGTGCGCCGAAATCGACGTTTGGTGCGCTCAGCTGAAGATAAGAGGTGTTTATGCCACGTCGTCGTGAAGTTCCCAAACGTATCGTTCTGCCAGATCCTTTATACGGCAGTGTTGATGTTTCCAAATTCGTAAACGTATTGATGCTCGACGGTAAGAAAGCCGTTGCTGAGCGCATGCTTTATAGCGCGTTTGATCAAATCAAAACTAAAGCCGCTAAGGACCCTCTCGAGGTGTTCTCCCAGGCCTTGAATAATTGCCGTCCAATGGTCGAGGTGAAGAGCCGTCGCGTGGGTGGTGCTAACTACCAAGTGCCGGTTGAGGTTCGTCCGTCTCGTCGCTCCGCCCTCGCTATGCGTTGGTTGCGTGAAGCCGCGAAAAAACGGGGTGAAAAATCGATGGGTATTCGCCTCGCGAACGAAATTATAGAAGCAGCGGAAAACCGCGGCGGCGCAGTGAAGAAGCGTGATGAGGTCCATCGTATGGCCGAGGCTAATAAAGCCTTCTCGCACTTCCGTTTCTAAGCCTATTAGAAAAAACGCGAAGGATCAGGATAAAAAATTATGGCACGTAAAACTCCTATTGAACGTTACCGAAATATTGGTATCTCGGCTCACATCGACGCGGGTAAAACCACGACGACCGAACGCATTTTGTTTTATACCGGTGTAAACCATAAGATTGGCGAGGTGCATGATGGCGCCGCCACGATGGACTGGATGGAGCAAGAGCAAGAGCGCGGTATCACCATTACCTCGGCTGCGACCACCTGTTTCTGGAAAGGCATGGATTTGTCTTTCCCGGAGCATCACATCAACATTATCGACACCCCAGGGCACGTAGACTTCACCATTGAAGTCGAACGCTCCATGCGTGTGCTCGACGGCGCCTGCATGGTTTACTGTGCAGTAGGCGGCGTACAGCCGCAATCTGAGACTGTTTGGCGTCAGGCCAATAAGTACGGCGTGCCGCGCTTGGCCTTTGTCAACAAGATGGACCGCACCGGTGCCAACTTCTTCAAAGTCGTTGAGCAGATGCGTCTTCGCTTGAAGGCCAACCCGATTCCGATCGTGATTCCTATTGGCGCCGAAGAAGGCTTCAAAGGTGTGGTCGATCTCGTCAAGATGAAAGCCATTATCTGGGATGAAGCGTCCCAAGGTATGAAGTTCGCTTATGGCGAAATTCCTGCCGAGCTCGTCGAGACCGCCAAAGAGTGGCGTGAGAAGATGGTTGAAGCGGCCGCGGAGTCCAATGAAGAGCTGATGAACCGTTACCTGGAAGAGGGCGACCTCTCTGAGAAGGACATCAAGAAGGGTCTGCGTCAACGTACCCTCGCTGGCGAAATCCAGCCGATGCTGTGTGGCTCTGCCTTTAAGAACAAGGGCGTTCAGGCCATGCTTGACGCGGTGATCGAACTTTTGCCTTCGCCTGTGGATATTCCACCGGTGAAAGGCATGGACGAAAACGAAAACGTGGTCTACCGCAAAGCGGAAGACGGCGAAAAGTTCTCTGCGCTTGCGTTCAAATTGATGACCGACCCGTTTGTAGGTCAGCTCACGTTTATTCGGGTCTATTCCGGTGTGATGAAGTCCGGCGATACCGTCTTTAATCCTATTAAAGGCAAGAAAGATCGCGTCGGTCGTTTGCTACAGATGCATGCCAACGAGCGTCATGAAATTTCTGAAGTTCACGCGGGCGACATTGCTGCTTGCGTAGGCCTTAAAGAAGTGATCACCGGCGAGACCTTGTGCGATCCGGATCACACCGTGATTCTTGAGCGTATGGTGTTCCCTGAGCCTGTGATTTCTCAAGCTGTTGAGCCCAAGACCAAAGCCGACCAAGAGAAAATGGGCGTCGCTTTGCAGCGTCTTGCTCGTGAAGACCCATCGTTCCGTGTTCGCACCGACGACGAATCTGGCCAAACCATTATTTCCGGTATGGGTGAGTTGCACCTCGAAATTATTGTTGACCGGATGAAGCGCGAGTTTGGCGTGGAAGCCTCGGTCGGTAAGCCTCAAGTGGCCTACCGCGAGACGATCCGCAGAACCTGCGAAGAAATCGAAGGCAAGTACATCAAGCAGTCGGGTGGTCGTGGTCAGTATGGTCACGTGGTTCTGAAGATCGAGCCCTTACCTCCTGGTGGCGCTGGCTTTGAGTTCGTCGATGCGATCAAGGGCGGCGTGGTTCCTCGTGAATACATCCCTGCGGTTGAGAAAGGCTGTATCGACACACTGACTTCCGGTGTGTTGGCCGGTTATCCGATTGTCGACGTGAAAGTTACTCTGTTCTTCGGTTCCTACCATGACGTGGACTCCAACGAAAACGCCTTCCGTATGGCGGCTTCGATGGCGTTCAAAGATGGTATGCGTAAGGCCGCACCAGTGTTGCTCGAGCCCATGATGGCCGTTGAAGTAGAGTCGCCTGAAGACTATGCCGGTACGGTGATGGGCGATTTGTCGTCACGCCGCGGTATGGTTCAAGGTATGGAAGACATGGCGGGTGGTGGCAAAGCAATTCGCGCTGAAGTGCCACTCTCGGAAATGTTTGGCTACTCAACGACTCTGCGCTCTTTGACACAAGGTCGTGCGACTTACTCGATGGAGTTCAAGCAGTATGCAGAAGCTCCCAAAAACGTTGCGGAAGCCATTATTACGGCTCGGACGAAGTAGTAGAGCCTGAGTAGTACTCCTGCAGCGACCGCAACTTAAATTTATTTGATAAAGAATTTGGAGATTTAGAAATGGCAAAAGGCAAGTTTGAACGTAACAAGCCGCACGTAAACGTCGGCACGATTGGCCACGTCGACCACGGCAAGACGACCCTCACAGCGGCGATCACTACGGTGCTCTCGAAGCTGTTTGGTGGCGAGGCGAAAGCCTATGACCAGATTGACGCTGCTCCTGAAGAGAAAGCACGCGGTATTACGATTAATACTGCGCACGTGGAGTATGAGACCAAGAACCGTCACTACGCACACGTCGATTGCCCAGGACACGCTGACTATGTGAAGAACATGATTACCGGCGCAGCCCAGATGGACGGCGCGATTTTGGTGGTGTCGGCGGCCGACGGCCCGATGCCTCAGACGCGCGAGCACATCTTGTTGGCTCGTCAGGTGGGCGTGCCTTACATCATCGTGTTCATGAACAAGTGCGACATGGTGGATGATGCTGAGCTGTTGGAGCTGGTTGAGATGGAAGTGCGTGAGCTTCTGGTCAAGTACGAGTTCCCTGGCGACGACGTGCCGATCATTCATGGTTCTGCCAAGCTGGCGCTTGAGGGCGACAAAGGCCCTTTGGGCGAGCAAGCCATCCTCAAGCTGGCCGAAGCGCTGGACACCTATATTCCGACTCCAGAGCGTGCGATCGACGGCGCGTTCCTGCTCCCGATCGAAGACGTGTTCTCGATCTCGGGTCGTGGCACGGTGGTGACGGGTCGTATCGAGCGCGGTATCGTGAAGGTGGGCGAAGAGATTGAGATCGTTGGTATTAAAGACACGGTCAAAACTATTTGCACCGGCGTGGAGATGTTCAGAAAGCTTCTGGACCAAGGCCAGGCGGGCGACAACGTAGGCATTTTGCTGCGCGGTACCAAGCGTGAAGACGTCGAGCGCGGCCAAGTGTTTGCCAAGCCCGGTTCGATCAAGCCGCACACCAAGTTTGAAGGCGAGATCTATGTGTTGAGCAAGGAAGAGGGCGGTCGCCACACTCCTTTCTTCAACAACTATCGTCCTCAGTTCTACTTCCGTACGACGGACGTGACCGGCGCGGTGAGTTTGCCTGAGGGTACCGAGATGGTGATGCCTGGCGACAACGTGAAGATCAACGTCGT
>JANLRI010000423.1:0-2109 GCA_031361565.1 Betaproteobacteria bacterium
CGTAAAATTCGCGCCGAATACCCCAAGCTCACCATCATGGCCGGTAACGTTGTGACCGGCGAAATGACCGAAGAACTGATCCTTTCAGGTGCGGACATCGTCAAAGTAGGGATTGGGCCGGGTTCGGTGTGTACCACGCGCAAAATGACCGGTGTGGGTTACCCTCAGCTCTCGGCCACCATCGAATGCGCCGATGCGGCACATGGCCTCGGAGGCCATATTTGCACGGATGGCGGCATCACTGTTCCTGGTGATTTGGCCAAGGCCTTTGGTGGCGGCGCCGACTTCATCATGATGGGTGGGATGTTTGCCGGACATGAAGAGTCCGCGGGCGAAACCGTCTTGCGCGACGGCGTGCACTATAAGCGCTTTTACGGCATGAGCAGTAAGGCTGCCATGGACAAGTACGCAGGTGGCGTTGCCACCTATCGTGCCTCCGAGGGAAAGGAAGTCCTGGTGCCCTACAAAGGCCCGGTCGAAGACACCTTGCAGGACATTCTGGGCGGCGTGCGCTCGGCCTGTACATACGTAGGCGCGCGACGCCTCAAAGAGCTCTCCAAGCGAACAACCTTCATTCGCGTCACCCAACAACTGAATGAAGTGTTTGGCAAGGACTAAAAGACTGTGTTCCCTCAGTCCTCTAAAAAATTGCCGGCAGAAAAATGCACGGGTGAAGCCGAAAGATCAAAGTTGAGTCCCTGAGGATCCTTTCCGGCCTTGATCAGATCAAGCTGCTTCAGCAGGAGTCGGCGCAACAATAAAATGCCTTGATCACTACTCGCCAGGTGCTCCTCGGAATGCTTGGCGATCACCCCCTGGCTCACCATGGCTTCGTGATCACCCGGAAACTGGCGATGCTCCTCCTCGCCAAGCTCCTCCCAAAGCTTGCCATTGAGCTTTGAGCGCATGCGATGGAGCTCACCCTTTTCACGCACTCGTCCCACTACATAGATGCGAAAACTGTGATCATCGAGAGGCAGCACCCACCCAAGAGACTCGACCATACCGTAACGCCCAAGGCGTGGGCTGGGGATGACGCGAAGCGTCGGCAGGCCCGCCTCACTGATGCGACGCAAGGTTTGACCATCGGGCAACTTCCGAAGTGATACCGTCCTCACACTATGCGCTTGGGTATCCCAAGTGACGGTGGGCATGACCGCCATGGCCGGCACAAACTGAGTACCACTAAACGCCGAGTGCAAGATGACCACGTGAAAAGGGTCGACCAGATTCTCGTAGTGCTGTAGCCAATTGCATGGAATAATTTTCGGGCCACCACCACCGATGCTGTGGTCGTCGGCCTCGAGAAACTCTCCTGGCTCGAGCGTTTCAAGGCATTCATAGCGCGGCAACACTGGTTTCTTATCGGGCGGCCCCAGATACGCCCAAACCAGTCCATACAAATCTTGAACGGGATACCAAGGTTGGCGCACCTTTGCTCGAAGTTTGCCACCCTCAGGTTCACAGGGTTGTTCCAGGCAATGGCCTTGAGTATCCCAGAGCCAACCGTGATAGCAACATCGAATGCCACGCTCTTCAACTTTTCCGTAGTAAAGCGACGTACCGCGATGGGCGCAGTGCGGGTACACGAGGCCCGGTTGGCCGGTTTTATCGCGAAACAAAATGAGATCTTCACCGAGGATGCGAACTTTCCGCGGAGTGTCACTGGCATCGGTACTCAAGCCTACCGGATGCCAATAGCGACGCAGCAACTCACCCATCGGAGTGCCCGCGCCGACCTCCACCAGGTTCTTACGTGATTTCGGCGGCGCTCGACCGTAGGCGGTGCCGGTATCGACCGCGATGGGTATGACGCGCTTTGACTTAGGGCTTAGGGTCGGCATGATTTTTCTCTACTCCTCATTCTGCCGTCACCCCAGCGGCCTTGATCAACTCGCCAATGCGAGGATAGTCCGCCTTATAACGCGCAACAAATTCCTGCGGTGAGTTACCCAAAGGTTCGAAGCCAAAATTGTTTAGCTTTGTGGCGATGTCCGGCATTTTGGTAATCTCCACCAAGGCCGACACCCAGGCCTGAACAATGGGCTCCGGGGTTTTAGCGGGCGCATAGACACCGATCCAGCTATCGATATCGAAACCTTGAAAACC